>JAKLLO010000175.1 GCA_023150095.1 Zoogloea sp.
CAGGAGGTCGCCGCCATCGCCAACACCCTCCGCAACGACATCCTCGATCGCTGATCGCTCCATCCTCCTCATCATCATCCGACCTGCAGGGGGGCTTGCTTCCCTGCAGGTCGGACTTCAGTCCGACACCCCACGCCCCTAAGCCCGCACCCGCAGCCGCTGGATCACCCGCCACGCGGTGTGCTGGTGCATCGCCAGCCCGGCGAGGATCAAGCCCGTTCCGGCGGCCACCCTCGGGCCGATCACTTCGTCGTTGAGCCAGTGGCCCAGCATCAGCGCCAGCACCGGCGTGATGAGGGTGATGAGCGCCACCTTCGACGCCTCCAGGTGGCGCACCACGTAGAAGTACAGCGCAAAACCCACCGCCGAGCCGAACACGCCCAGATAGGCGATGGCGCCGCCGGCGCGCAGGGGCACGTCGTGGGGCAGGGTGCCGTCGGTGGCGAGCCACAACAGCGCGAACAGCGGCAGCGCCACGATGATCGAGCCGATGGTGGTGGCCAGCGGCGGGCTGTCGTCGCCGATGCGCTTCATCCCCACCAGGCTGGCAGAGGACGCAAGCACCGCGCCCAGCAGCGCACAGACACCGGCGGCCTCGTTGCTGCCGGCGCTCGCGCCGTCGTGCAGGAAGATCAGCGCCAGCCCGGCGGCGCTCAGCAGCATCCCGCCAATCTTGAGGGGCGTGAGGTTGCGTTCGCCCAGCCAGCGGGTGGCAAACACGCCAGCCACCAGCGGCGACAGGCCGAACAGCACCGAGATCAGCCCGGAGCCCACATGGCGGGCACCCCAATAGGTGAGCGCCATGGTGCCGAACAGGCCGAGCCCGCCCACCAGATAAGCGCGGCGGGCGCGGGCGTGAAGGGGAATCGGATGGCGCCCGAGGCGCAGGAGGAGGGTGGCAACGACAACCCCGATCAGCATGCGGGCGAGCACGGCAAAGGCAAAACCGGTGCCTTCGGTGCTCCAGCGGACAGCCAGCGGGGTGGTGGACCAGATGAGGATGATCGAAGCGTAAGCGAATGGAACAGACATGGGTGTGACTCCTGCGGGATCAATCGGGATGTTGGGGCGAGGGCGGGTGGATGCCGGCGCGGGCGGCGCGCTCCAGCTCGATGAAGGCGCCGATCATGGCCCGCCAGGTGGCCTCGACCACCTGCGGGTCGGCCCCCAGCTCCACGGCCAGCCCGTTCACCCGCGCAAGCACCTGGGCCACGCGATCGGGCGCGGCAACTTCGGCATCGCTGCGCTTGAAACCGGCGGCCTGGACCACGCAGGCGCCGCGCTCGGCGATCAGGGCGACCAGCTGGCGGTCGATGGCGTCGATACGCAGGCGCACATCGGCGAGGGAGGTGAAGACGGGATACGACATGGCAGGCTCCTTTCGAGGGCGTAAAAAACACAAAGGCCACGGTCTTTGCAGAACCGTGGCCTTTCGGTGAAATCGGAAAACTGGAGGGGGCTAATCCATTCCGGGCCACGGACGCACGACAACGCGCCATGCACGCAGTGCACGGCGGTAAATCGGGGCGTAGGTGGCGGATGAGAATTGCATCCGGCTATATTGCGGGTGGATGGCGCGCTGCGTCAAGCGGGCCGCCGGCCTGCCGCGGCAAGGCCCGGAGTGCAACAGGTGGAATCGCAACAACGTTTTATCGAACTGGTGGGGGCGCTGCCCCTGGTGTCGGTGGATCTGGTGCTCGTGCGCGGCGGAAGCGAGATCCTGCTCGGCTTGCGCACCAACCGTCCGGCGCAGGGAAGCTGGTTTGTGCCCGGCGGGCGCATCCTCAAGGACGAGCGGCGCGCCGACGCCCTCGCGCGGGTGGCCCGCCGCGAGTTGGGGATCGAAGACATCCACGCGCTGGCTCCTTCCTTTCTCGGTCCCTTCGAACATTTCTACCCCGACTGCTTTGCCGGCGACATCGGCGTGACCACCCACTACGTGGTGCTCGCCCACCACATCGATGTTCCCGC
The DNA here is from genome assembly GCA_023150095.1 of Zoogloea sp. Classification (GTDB taxonomy): domain Bacteria; phylum Pseudomonadota; class Gammaproteobacteria; order Burkholderiales; family Rhodocyclaceae; genus Zoogloea. The sequence continues at coordinate 1,972 of JAKLLO010000175.1, forward strand.
CGAGTTTGACGTGCAGGGCATCGACGAGCAGCACGAATCCCTGCGCTGGTGGCCGATCGCCGAAGCCACGGCGAGCGCCGACGTGCATCGCTACACGCGGGATTATCTGCCGCTGCTGGGGTAAGCCTCGCAGGGCCGTGAATCCCTCGCACAGCACTGCGATTGCTTCTCTCAGGCATGCGAATGCTTCTCGCAGCCGTGTGATTGCTTCTCTCAGGCGTGTGATTGCTTCTCGCAGGCGTGCGATTGCTTCTCGCAGGCGTGCGATTGCTTCTCGCAGGCGTGCGATTGCTTCTCGCAGGCGTGTGAATGCTTCTCGCAGCCGTGCGAATGCTTCTCGCAAGCCTGCGATTGCTTTCCGCAGTGCTGAGGATGGCATTCTCTGAGCCTGTCAGAATTTTTGTGTTTGAGGGATGGCGCCCGCCCCTAAGGGGCAGGTTTCAATGGCTCGCGGCTTGCGCGGCCGCGTCGTGCAAGGCCCGGGCGGCAAGGCGGGCGGGGATGGTCTGCTAGACTTTGCCATCCCCCATCCCAGAGAGAACGCCGCAAAGTGACCCCGTCCAACCTCGAAAGGCAGCTGGCCTTCCTCAAGGAAATCGACCGGCTCAAGAGCATCGTGCGCCTGTCGCCGCTGATCGATCGTTCGCGCCGCGAGAACAGCGCCGAGCATTCCTGGCATCTGGCGATGTACGCCCTGGTGCTGGCCGAACACGCCGCCGGAACGGTGGATGTGCAGCGCGTCGTGAAGATGCTGCTGATCCACGACATCGTCGAGATCGACGCTGGCGACGTCCCCTTCCACATGCCGGCAACCCATGCGGGGCAGGACGAGCGTGAACGCCTTGCCGCCGAACGCCTCTTCGGCCTGCTGCCCGACGCCCAGGCGGCCGAATTCCGCGAACTGTGGTTCGAGTTCGAAGCCGCCGAGAGCGACGACGCCAGATTCGCCAAAGCCCTCGACCGCTTCCAGCCCATGCTGCACAACGCCGCCACCGACGGCGGCACCTGGGTCGAATGCGACGTGACCCTGGAGCAGATCACTGCCCGCTGCCAGCCCCCCATCGAACGCGGCGCACCCGCACTGTGGAAAGCCGCGCTGGGGATGGCGGAAGCGCATTACCGCAAGGGATCGGGGCAGGGGTGAGCGGCGCTTGAGGTAGGCCGGGTGAGGGCGTGCGATTGGCCAATGCCTGACCTTGGCTGCGCTTGTCCACGGCGGACGCGCTGCGTTGGACTTACGCTGAAGTCTTGCGTCAAATCCGTCGCCCGAAAACAAAGTTGAGCATCATCGATGATGAGTCTTTTTCTTGAAGTCATTCTCCTGGTCGTGCTGCCCGCGCTCTATGCGTCAGGCGTTTCGTGGGCTTTGTGGTCCGGTTTTTCCAGGCCGTGGCTTTTTGCTTTCTCGTCTGTGGCATTGCTTTACTTTTTGTACTTTGTTGTCCTCTATTTCGGCGCTCCGTCCGGCGGCGGCTTCTTCCTAGAGGCACCGCATCACGGTGAGCCATCCCATCAGGTTTTTCTTGTATTCCTTGAGCCGTACGTCAAACCAATGCTTCTGTTTTCCGTGCTGTCGGTTCCGCTATTGGCGCTTCTGATTAAAGTGTTTCGCAATAAGGCTGCCTGATGAGGAAAACGACCGAGATACGCGCCATGCGCGCCGACGACCTGGCCGCGGTGCTCGAAATCCAATCGCGCTGCTACGACGCTGCGAAACTGGAATCGCGTGAGTCTTTTCTTTCGAAGCTCGAGGCGTCACCGGCCACATGCTTCATTGCGGCCGTGGCTGACGTGCCAGTCGGCTATCTTGTGGCGGTACCGGCCGAGGCGGGATGTCCGCCGCCCTTGAATGAGTCAACCTATGCGCTGCCACAGGCCGCCAATGCGCTGTACTTGCACGACCTGGCGGTGCACCCCAGGGGACGAGGGTCTGGCGCGGCCTCGGCGCTCGTGGCCGCGTATTTCCGTGCGCTCGAGCAGTCGAAGGTTCGGTTTGGCTGCCTGACCGCGGTCAATCAGTCGTGCGCCTATTGGGAACGCCACGGTTTTCGATCGGCTTCGGTGGTCGACGCAGGGGCGGGGCGCATGGATTCGTACGGAGAAGGCGCGCAGTACATGAGCGTGGCTGTCGGCCTCTGAAGGCTGGCGCGGGCCTTTGCTGTGGCCTCGTGTTTCCGGCAACGGGAGCCGTCTTCGACGTGCCCCTTGCCTCCTCCGCGCCGCCTAATGCCCCTGCGTTGTTCCGCGCTGTAGCCAGAGGAGGATGGTGGCGAACATCTGGTCGGGCTCGACGGGCTTGGTGATGAAGTCGTTCATGCCGGCAGCGAGACAGCGTTCGCGGTCTTCGTTGAAGGCGTTGGCGGTCATGGCGATGATCGGGAGGTTTGCGGCGTGGGGGAGCTTGCGGATCTCGCGGGTTGCTTCCAGGCCGTCCATGTTGGGCATCTGCATGTCCATGAGGATCATGGCGTACTTGCCGGGGGGCGCCTGCCGGATGCTTGCCAGAGCTTCGAGGCCGTCGCCGGCAATGTCGATCTCGAGGCCGGCGTCGGCGAGGTTCTCCTGGGCGACGATCTGATTGATCTCGTCGTCTTCGACGACCAGCACGCGGGCGCCGGCAAACCGGGTGGCGATCTCGTGGCTGGCGTCCTTGCTCCGTTGTTCGGTCTGGATGGGCTCGTCGTCCTCGACCTTGTCGAAGACCGCCGTGAACCAGAAGGTGCTGCCTTTGCCCAGGGTGCTGGTGGCGCCGGCTTCGCCGCCCATCAGTTCGGCCAGCTTGCGGGTGATGGCGAGGCCAAGGCCGGTGCCGCCAAAACGCTTCGACCGCGACGAGTTGCCCTGCTCGAAGGGGGCGAACAGCTTTGGCAGCGTCTCTTCGTCGATGCCGATGCCGGTATCGACGACTTCAAAGCGCAGCTTGATCTGCGTGTCGGTTTCTTCTTCCTTCAGGGTGCGGATGGTGACGCTGCCGGAGGGCGTGAATTTGATGGCGTTGCCGGCCAGGTTGAGCAGCGCCTGGGTGATGCGCATCGTGTCGCCGCGCAGCGCCCGGGGGAGCGGTTCGGATTCGGTGCGCAGCACGATCCCCTTGGCGGCGGCGCTTTCGGAGAGGATGGACACGACGTTGTTGGGGGTGGCACCCACGTTCATGGGTTCGCGGACGATCACCAGCTTGCCGGATTCGATCTTCGAGAAGTCGAGGATGTCGTTGATGAGGTGGAGCAGGTGCTTGCCGGCGGCATGGACGCGCTCCAGCTTTTCGGTGGATTCGGTGTCGAGTGCGCGCCTCCCCAGCAGGTGGGTGAGCCCGATGATGGCGTTGAGGGGGGTGCGGATCTCGTGGCTCATGTTGGCCAGGAAGGCGCTCTTGGCGACGTTCGCGGCCTCGGCGAGGGATCGCGCCCGCGCCATCTCGGCCAGGGTTTCGCGTTCCTGGGTGATGTCGTCGATGACCGACACCAGGCCCTTGGCGGGGTCGCTCGGGTCGACGGCGCTGCCGGTGATGCGTACCCAGATGCGGGTGCCGTCGTGGCGGATGAATTCCTGCTCGCGGCAGTGCAGTTCGCCACGCCAGATCTGCTCGAAGGCGGCCTGGCCGCTGGTCCGGAAGGCTTCTTCGTCGGGATACAGGATGGCGGTGGACTTGCCGATCATCTCGCCCATGGGCCAGCCGAACATCTCGTGCATCCGGCGGTTGCCGCGGACGATGGTGCGGTCGGTGATGAGGGCGATGCCGGAGCTGGCGGAGTCGAAGATCGTCTGCAGTTCGGCGGAGCGGGCGGCAAGCTCGGCCGAGCGGCTGGCGACCAGCTCTTCGAGATGTTCGTTGAGCGTTGCGGTGGCTTCTTCGGCCCGCTTGCGCCGGCGATTCTGGATCGCCAGCGCAATGGTGAGCGCAGACAGCACGGCAATGGCGGCCGAGGCGGCGATGACGGCGTTCCGGTATTCGCTCCACAGCGTTCGCGGACGATTGACGAACAGCGTGTCTTCGGGGAGCCTCGACGGATCGGCCCCCCAGCGCCGCAGTTGCGCCCAGTCGAACATCGGCCGCGGCGCAACGATGGCGTCGGCGTCGATCGCGTCGATGCGGCGGGTGCCGGTGAGCAGGTCGGCGCTGAGCTCGCCGGCCTGTCGGGCAACCGCGGTGGTGACCACCACCGAACCGCCCGTGAGCCCTTCGCGGATGTGGGCGTCGTATAGCGCCAGTACGGGCGAGTTGACGCGTCGGGCAACGTCGGCGGCGACCTCGGCCGGGATGAAGTTGCGCCCCGTGCGATCCTTGTAATAAAGCCCCAGCAGCACCAGCGTGTCGGGCGGGAGCGCCGAGATGCGCTGGAGCATCTCGTCGTACGAAAGCGCGGAGGTATCCTCGACCTCCAGCGCGCCGGAGGCTGCCTTGAGCGCGGCCTTCGCCTGGGCGATGAAGAAGGGTTGCTCGCTGTCGGCGCCGGTGACGAGCACCACCCGTCGTGTGCGTGGAAAGAGCTTGAGCCCGTGGCGGATCGTCCCGGCAAGATCCCAGCGCCGGATGATGTTCAGCATCGGCGGCGGCGGGCCATGCCATGCCACGGTCGGGTTGGAGATCAGGGTGGCCAGCACCGGCACGTCGGGCGGCACGATGCCGTAGCCTTCCTGGGCCACAAACTCGAGCGCACCCTGGTTCTGGACGATCACGAGGCCGATGTCGGCCTGGGCGAGTTTGTCGCGCAGCACGCCGGCCAATGTCGCGCGCCACTGGGGATCACTGCTGCGGACGAGGTCGAGGTGCTCGACATAGATCTGATTGACGCTGATGCCCCGCTCTTTAAGGCTGCTTACCGCGCCCGCGGTGAGGGTGTCCATGACCGGGAGCCCGTATTGGGAGCCGGACAGGATGAGCACGGATTTGTGCGCTGCGTCCGGTTGCCGGGCCGACGAGGCGGGCACCGGATCTGCGCTGGTCGGCGTGACGGCCAGGCCGCTGCCGCACAAGAGCAGCAGGAGCGCTCCGGGCATGAGTGAACGCAAGGGTTGGAGGAGGTGCCGGCGGAGCCAGCGACGTACGGCACATCCCGGTGCTGTTGCCGGGGTCAATCGTGATTGCATCCATTCTCTCCCCGAGTCGTGGGAATCCCGCTGCAGGCCAGGCACTATCGACTCCGGAGCGCTGGGGCTTGATGGGAAACGCTGTTTCCTGAACGCTGCTCGCCCGCGTGCGGGCTTACTCTATGCGTATCGTCCAGCCAAGTCCACAAGACCGGCACGGCGGTGTGGTTATGGCTGAGCTGCGGTCTGGCAGCGCCTTGTCATGGGCGGAGCGTGCGGTCGTGGCGCTGGGTCGGGGCATGGCGAGGCGGATGGCGCCCGGAGGCCAGGCCATCGTCGGCGCGCTTGGTGACCGACAGGCGAAGGGGTCACGCTCCCGTGCCACAAACCCGGTTGCGGCCGCTCTCCTTGGCGGCATACAGGGCCTTGTCGGCGAGGTTGAGCAGCACGTCGATATTGTCGTCGGGCGATTGCATGCTCGATACGCCGATCGACACGCTGAAGGTGACCGGCAGGCCGCCGGCGAGGGGGATGCGGGCGTTGGTGATCGTGTCGCGCAGGCGTTCGGCGGCTTCGATGGCGAAGGGCTGGTCGGTTTCGGGCAGCAGCACGGCAAACTCCTCGCCACCCAGCCGGCCGAGGATATCCACGTCGCGGAAGGTGGCGTGGCACAGGTCGGCGACCGCCTTGAGCACGATGTCGCCCACCTTGTGGCCGTAGCGGTCGTTGATGAGCTTGAAGTGGTCGATATCGAGCATGAGCATCGACAGGGGGCTGCCATAGCGCTGGGCGCGGTGCAGCTCCTGCTCGGCGCGCTCCATGAAATGCCGGCGGTTGTACACGCCGGTGAGGTAATCCACGTGGGCCTGGCGGCGGAGTTCTTCTTCGAGGAGCTTGCGTTCGGTGATGTCGGTGTGGGTGCCGCACATGCGGGTGGCCTTGCCGTTTTCGTCGCGCTGCATCACTTTGGCCTGGTCGAGGATCCAGCGGATGCTGCCGTCCTTGTGGAGCATGCGGTATTCGAGCTTGTGGGCGGTGGTGCGTCCCTCGACGGCGTCGAAGATGGAGGCCCAGGCGCGCTCCCGGTCGTCGGGATGGACGAAGTCGGCCCACTGCTGGGCGGTGGCCTGGAGTTCGTCGAAGGTGTAGCCGAGCATCTGGCCCCAGCGGGGGTTGCGTTCGACCTTGCCGGTGACGATGTCCCAGTCCCAGAAGCCCAGCTCG
>JAKLLO010000176.1 GCA_023150095.1 Zoogloea sp.
CGCGCCCAGTACCTCATCACCACGCCCGTCACCCACAACGCCAACGTCTTCGCCCCGGCCCAGCTCACCCTGGTCACCCGCAAGAAGAAACCCGGCGACGACTGGGCTCCGCCCATCGGCCTCATCCAGCGGGCCATCTGACGGCAGAGACGGTCATGGACTGGAGCGCCCCCGACGCAGACGGAATCCGCACCTGCCGGCTCGACGACCCGCTGCGGGCGAGCCTGAAGGGCCAACGCCGGCTGCGCCTCGGCAGCCCCAGGCCGCTCGACCTCGACACCTGGCCGGCCGACGACCGCAAGCTCCTCGCCGACTGGGTGCGCCGCGCATCCGACAAGGCCATCCGCCACGAGACGCTGCTCCGTGCCGCCGGCCCCCAACGCGCCATGACCGCCGACCGGCTCCTCCAGACCTTGCTCCGGGCCGGCGTCGTCGAGATCGAGGAGATCCACGAGCGCGGGCACTGGTGGCCCCGGCAGATCCGTTTCATCGCCCCGTCCGGGCTGCGACGCGACCTCGGCCTGGCCGAACCCGACGCCGACCTCAAAGCCTGGCAGGACATCCGGCAGCGCCGCTTCTCGCTCCCCGAGCTCGACCTCGCCGCGGAAACCCTCGACGCCCTGCCCCCGGCCCGCGCCCTCGCCCGCCATGCGCTGCTCGACGCCCTCGAACGCTGGCAGGCCGACCAGCGCGCCGGCACCTGGCGTGACTTCGCCCAGTTTGCCCGGGGTGACACCAAGCAGATCAGCGACGCCGAGAAAGGCTGGCTGGAGCAGGCCGTCTCCCTCGACGAATTCCGCATCAGCGGCCACACGCCCCTAATCCTGCTGCGCCTCCCGGCCACGCTGCACCTGACCGACACCACCTGGCCCCTCGCCGCCACCCCCGACTTCGCGGCCCTCACCCCGGCAACCATCGACGCCATCACCGCGGCCAGCCCCGCGCCGTCGGTCTGGCGGCTGGTCGAGAACCGGACCAGCTTCGAGCGCGTCGCCCGCGCCTGCCCGCCCGACGAATCCGTGCTGTGGCTACCCGGCTACCCGCCCTCCTGGTGGCGGCGCGCCGTCGCCAGCCTGCTGCGTCACCTGCCGGCCCCTGCGCGGATCGCCTGCGACCCCGACCCGGACGGCATCGCCATCGCACTCCAGGCCGGGCAGCTGTGGGCCGACGCCGGGCTCGACTGGCAGCCCTGGAAGATGTCCCCCGACGACCTCGACGCCCTGCCCACCAAACGCCCCCTCACCGAACGCGACCAGGCCCTGCTCGACAGGCTGGTGGCGGGCACGCCGCTGCCCGGCGCCCTCCGCGCCCTTGCCGCGCACATCCACCACCAACAACTGAAAGGCGAGCAGGAAGGCTATCTCTGAGCGCCCCCGCCGGGCTGCTTCAGATTTCCCGGCGCCGGACGTTATTTGGCTCCACACGAATATCGTCCCCCTGCGCGCCATGCCTTCGCCCCCCGCGTCGTCTCCGTCCTCGCCTCGCCTGCTCGATCTCCTGGCCGGCGCCGAGGCGTTGTCGCGGACGCGGGATCTGCGGGCGATCTTCCGCACCGCCACCGAATGCGCCACCTGCTTCATGGACGGCAGCTTCGGGCTGCTCTTCGCGGTGCGCTTCACGCCGCCCGACCACACCGTGGGCCTCCTGGGCTGCTGCGTGTCGGATGGCACCGACACCTACTGGGACGACGTCTGCGACGGCAAATCCTGGCTGCCGGTCGATCCGCTGCTGGGCAGCTGCCTCGAGACCGATTTCGGCCACGCGATCCACCAGGAAGGCGACATGTGGCGCCTCGCCTTCGCCATCGGCGCCCTCGGCCAGGCCCGCTGGGTGCTCGAGATCCACACTCGAACCCAGCCCCGCGACGCCGACTGCAGCGCCCTCGCGCTATTCCTGCGCTGCTTCGAGAACCAGCAGCTGCAGTGGGAATACGCCAACCTCGACACCCTCACCCGGCTCCTCAACCGCAAGACCTTCGACGACGACTTCGAACGCCTGATCGCCGCCGCCGAGCTCGCCGAACAGGCCCGCAACGCCCCCCAGGAACGCCGCGAGCAGGATCAGGCGATCCCCCAGCCATGCTGGCTGGGCGTCGTCGACATCGACCACTTCAAGCGCATCAACGACAACTTCGGCCATCTGTTCGGCGACGAGGTGCTGCTGCGTGTTGCCGACCTGATGCGCCAGAGCTTTCGCAGCAACGACAAGCTGTTCCGCTTCGGCGGCGAGGAGTTCGTGATCATGCTGCGCAACGTGGCCGAGGATCACGTCCAGAACATCTTCGACCGCTTCCGCTGCGCCGTGGAGCGCTTCGACTTCCCCCGCGTCGGGCGCGTGGCCTGCTCGGTGGGCTTCTCGCGGATTGACCCGCGCCTGTCGCCGGCCGAGCTCCTCGGCCGCGCCGACGAAGCGCTCTACTACTCGAAGGAGCACGGCCGCAACCAGGTCAATGGCTTCGACGAGCTGGTGATGAGCGGAAAACTGCGCATCGTCACCCCGGCCGGCCAGGCCCAGATCCAGTCCGACATCGACGAAATCTTCCTGTAGGGCGGCGCCAGACGGCGTTTTGCCCCCTCCGGCCCACGACGGGCGGGCCCGAATGTGTCAGAATTCAGGGCTTTGCGGCGTTTTGTGATCGTGCCGCACCCCGATTCCGTTGATTGAAGAGCCCAAAATGTCCGACCAGACCAACACGCCCGCCCAGGACGAAAACCACCTGATCGCCGAACGCCGTCAGAAGCTCGCCGAATGGCGCGCCACCGGCAAAGCGTATCCGAACGATTTCTCCCGGGAGAACACCGCCGGCAAACTCGACGAGATCTACGGCGAAAAGACCGCCGAAGAACTCGAGGGCATGCCCGTCGAAGTCAAGGTCGCCGGTCGCATCATGCTCAAGCGCGTGATGGGCAAGGCCAGCTTCATCACCATCCAGGATCTGTCCGGCCGCATCCAGCTCTACGTCACCCGCGACGGCGTGGGCGAAGAGGTCTACGCCGACTTCAAGCACTGGGACATCGGCGACATCGTCGGCACCGTCGGCACCCTTTTCCGCACCAAGACCGGCGAACTGTCGGTCAAGTCGTCCGAGCTGCGCCTCCTCACCAAGAGCCTGCGCCCGCTGCCCGACAAGTTCCACGGCCTCACCGACACCGAGACCAAGTACCGCCAGCGCTACGTCGACCTCATCATGAGCGACGAATCCCGCCACACCTTCGTGGCCCGCAGCCGCCTCGTCCAGTCGATCCGCAACTACATGACGAGCCACAACTTCCTCGAAGTTGAAACGCCGATGATGCACCCCATCCCCGGCGGCGCCTCGGCCAAGCCCTTCGTCACCCACCACAACGCGCTCGACATGCAGCAGTTCCTGCGCATCGCGCCCGAGCTCTACCTCAAGCGTCTGGTGGTCGGCGGTTTCGAGAAGGTCTTCGAGGTCAATCGCAACTTCCGTAACGAAGGCCTCTCGCCGCGCCACAACCCCGAATTCACGATGATGGAGTTCTACGAGGCCTACGCGAACTACCGCACCCTCATGGACTTCACCGAAGGCCTGCTGCGCCACGCTGCCCGCGAGGCGCTGGGCACCGAAGTGTTCACCTACCAGGGCCGCCAGCTCGATCTGTCCAAGCCCTTCCATCGCCTGACCATCGTCGAAGCCATCCGCAAGCACCACCCCGGCTTCACCGATGCCCAGCTGGCCGACGCCGACTGGCTCAAGCAGAAGATCAAGGATTTCGGCGAGAAGGTGAAGCCGGGCGGCCTCGGCAGCCTGCAGCTGCAGCTCTTCGAAGCCTGCGCCGAAGCCGAGACCTGGGAGCCGACCTTCATCATCGACTACCCGGTCGAAGTCAGCCCGCTGGCCCGCGCCTCCGACAGCAACCCCGAGATCACCGAGCGCTTCGAGCTCTTCATCGTCGGCCGCGAGATCGCCAACGGCTTCTCCGAGCTCAACGACCCCGAAGACCAGGCCGCCCGCTTCCAGGCCCAGGCCCAGGCCAAGGACGCCGGTGACGAAGAAGCCATGTACTACGACGCCGACTACATCCGTGCCCTCGAGTACGGCCTGCCCCCCACCGGCGGCTGCGGCATCGGCATCGACCGGCTGGTCATGCTGCTCACCGACAGCCCGGCGATCCGCGACGTCATCCTGTTCCCGCAGATGCGCCCCGAGTCCGAATAAGCCGCGCCATCGACACCCGCCCGCCCGGCTCCGGCCCGGCGGGTTTTTTCTTCCGGCGTAGGCGTGACACAGGGAACGAATGTCACACAATCGCCGCCCGAATCCCCGTCAGCCCTGCTATGTTTCCGCCGTTCCTTCTCCGATCCGTCGCTTGTTTTCCTGTCACTCCATGACCGAACTGAAGTCCTACGATTTACCAGAGCTGGAAGCGCTCGCCGAGCAGATCAAGGCTGAAATCGCCAAACGGGAAAAGCAAGAGGAAGATCGGGCGCGCCGCGCCGTCGAAGAAGCCGAAGCCGCGGCCCTCGCCGCCGCCGATCAGGCCGCCTGGGAAGCCGCCGAAGCCGAACGCAAGGCGAAGGAAGCCGCCGAACAGGCCGCCCGCGCCCGCGAAGCCGAAACCAGGATCCGCTACATGCACCCGTCCAACCGCGCCCTCACCTGGTCGGGCGTCGGCCCCACGCCAGACTGGGTGCAGGCCTGGCTGGTCACCGGCGGCACCCTCTACGCCCTCGAAATCGCCGCCGAGAAGCTCGCGCCGCGACCGATCCCCGAAAGCCTGCGCCCCCGCTGAGGCCCGGCGTCCGCGCGCCGCGAAGCGCTGCGACAAAACAAAAACGGCAACAATGAATCGCTCATTGTTGCCGTTTTTTGTACAAATCGGTTCAGGCTACCATTTGCCGATCTGCTTCAGCTTGTCCCTCAGGCCAAACACCGGATAACCCAGCGCATAGGCCCGCTCGGCATGGGTCTTGGCCTCGGCGTATTTCTTCAGGTCGAAGTAGGTCTGGGCCAGGAAGTGCTCGGCATCCGGGTAGTCACTTTCCTTGTTGTCCTCGTACTTCAGCAACACCTTCAGCGCCTCGTCGGGGCGATGTTCGCCAAGCAGCGCCTCGGCCAGGGCCAGATAGGCCTCGCGACGCTGGGGCTGCAGCGCGATGGCTTCGGTCCATACCTTCGCCGCGTCCGCCTTCTTGCGCTGGCCGTACAGGGCACGGCCCAGGTTGGCGCTCACGTACGAGAACATCGGCGCATTACGGCTCATCTGCCCATACGAATAGTTGAACTCGCTCACCGCGGTGTCGAACTTCTCCGCCCCTCGCCGGGCACGGTTGAGGTGGACGAGGCCGTAGCAGAAGTGATGTGGCCCGGGGATCCCGCTGGGATTCCTCGCGCCGCCAGACGTCTTCGGCCCCTCCGTCACGTTGCCACGCAGTTCGAATGGCACCCGCTGGATGTAGATCGACCCGAGGATCGCCGGACGGCAGAAATCCGGTAGCGCATACCATTCGACGGGCGTCATCGTCACGTCCCCCGCCCGGGCCGGAGCCGTAGCGAGGCCAAACAGGGCGCCCGCGCAAAGGGCGAGCAGGAGGGGAGCCTTTTTTGTGCCTAGCATGATCGATTCGTTCTACGTGGCCGGACGCCGGTCCGGCAGCCGCTGGGGTTGATCGTGGGCCCGCCCCGGATCGGGGCGCAGTGGGCGAGGCACGATGATACACATCGCCCCCTCCCGCCGCCATGACGAAAGCCTCAGCCGGATGCCGGCTGCTCCCGGCGCAGCCTATCAACCCCCGACGCGCCGGACCGTTCCACTCAGGCCATCCACCTCCACCTCGTCGCCGTCGCGCAGCACCGTCAGGATGCCCGGCAGATTGACCACTGCCGGCAGCGCAAACTCTCGCGCCACGATCGCCCCGTGGGACAGGTAACCGCCCGTCTCCACCACCAGCCCGCCGGCTTTCAGGAACAGCGGCGTCCAGCCCGGATCGGTGGATGGCGCAACGAGAATCTCGCCCGGCAGCAGACGCCCGCCCTCATCCGGATGGCGCAGCAGCCGGGCACGGCCCCGCGCCACGCCGGTGCCCGTGGCCACCCCGCGCCAGGCATCCCGCCCCGCCAGCGGCGTCGAGGTCGGCATGTCGCCGGGGCGGAGCCCGCCTTCCGGCGCCACGCTCAGCCACTCCGCCGGCGTCGCCGCCTGCCAGGCCTCGAACAGCGCAGCCCGCGTCGCCACGCGCGCCTGCACGCCCGCCTGCGGAATCTGCCCGGCGCAGGCCCGCTCGGCCTCGGAGGGCAGCAGGAAGAAGATGTCGTCCCGGCGGGCCAGCATTCCGTCCTGCACCATGTGCCCGGCGATCGCCAGCCAGATCCGGCGCCCCGCCGCCAGCAGCGCGATCAGCCCGCTGCGCGCCGCCTCGCGCTGGTTACATTCCCGGTTGGCCGCCCGCACCACCGATGCCAGCAGCGGCCGGCGCCACCAGGGCAGATCGCGCCGGACCCGCTGCCAGGCGGCGTTGGCCGCGGCACGCTGGCGCTCGCGCAGGGCCTCGGCATCCACATCGGCCAGGGCCGGCAACTGATCGAGCACCCGCTCGGGCGCCTCATCCCAGCGCGGGTTGCGCAGATAGGTTTCGTAGGGGCCCCGGTGGCCATACGCGTCGAGAAAGGCCTTGAACGCAGCGGCGAAGACCGGATCCTCCAGCGGCTGCTCAAGCCCTCGGGCCTGTCGTGCCAGGTCCAGCAGCGCATAGCCCTGCACCGCCGTCACGCTCGGCTCGCCGCCGGCCAGGAGCCCGGCTCCGATCGCCGCGCCCTCGCCCGGAAACTGCTTCTCCATGCTGTCGAGGAGCATGGTCAGGCTGGCCCCGCCCGCGCCCTGGAGAAAGTGCATCCCCTCGGCCTCGCGGGTCATCTGCAGCACGCGGCCCAGTTGCCGGAAGAGGCCTTCGCAATCGCCCGGCAACGGCATGCTGCGGATCTCCCGCGATAGCGCGTGCATCGACGCGACCTCGTCCAGCCCACGACACCGCAGGGCCGGGGCCCGGCGCAGGTAGCGCAGGGTGTTGCCCAGATGGCGCAGGCGCTCCCGCCAGCCCGGCGGGGCGACCTCGATGCATGGCTGGTGCCCGCCCATCATCGCGTTGAAGCGCTCGGGCAGCAGGCCGATGGCGTCCCGCGCCTCCCATTGCAGGATCGACGCCTCCAGATACAGCCGCCCGTCGAACAGCCCGGCCCGCTGGGCGCCGGGCAGCAGCCGCTGGCCGGCCAGGCGCCAGCCGGGCTCCAGCAGGTCATTGACGCCCCGCCGCGAGAAGGCCCAGTCCATCGGCGAGAGGGGCGCCGGCATCACCTCGCAGGTGTTGCCGCGGGTCCAGATGGCCGGCAGCGCACGCAACGCCGGGTAGGTGTTGCGGGGCCGGCGTGTGACGCGCCGGGCCTGGGTCAGCCAGAAATCCGCGCCGTCCCACACCCATTCGAGATCGTAGAAAGGGGCAACAAAATCGAGGGCCACCGCCGCGTCCCGCAGCAATGCGGCCAGCGCCTCGGCCTGCCCGGTGGTGAGCACGTCCGACGCCGCCTCGGCCTGCGCCACCGCCACCCGGGTGGTACCACCTTCCGGCGCCGGCACGCTCATCATCCCCTTGCCGCCCCGGCGCTGGGCGATCACCCGCCAGGTGTCGGTGGTGTCTTCGGCGAACACGTATTCGTCACCATCCGTCTCGCCGCCCACCAGGCTCTCGCCCAGGCCCCACTGGACATGCACGATCATCCGGTCCTCGCGGCCGGTGATCGGGTCGCAGCTGAAGGCGATGCCTGACGCCCGCGCGTCCAGCAGCGGCATCACCACCACCGCCATCTCCGGCTCACCGGCGAGGCCCAGCCGCGTGCGATAGGCCGCCGCCGTCGGCGTATCCAGCGAGGCCCACACCTCGCCCACCGCCGTCATCAGCGCCGCCACGCCCCGCACGTTGAGGCAGGAGCGGTAGATACCCGCAAACGACGCCGCCGCCGCGTCCTCGCCCACCGCCGACGAGCGCACCGCGAGCGGCACATCCAGCCAGCCCCGGGCGGCGAGCGTGTCGTGCAGGATCTGCCGCAGCGCTTCATCGTCGCGCCCGCGCAGGCGGCTCCACGCCGCCGGCAGCACGAAGAAATCCGGCACCGGCAGCCCGTAGCGCACCAGCAGCCCAAGCTGCAGGCCCTTGCCGCCGACCACCTCGGGCGCGGCATCGGCTGCCGCCGCC
>JAKLLO010000177.1 GCA_023150095.1 Zoogloea sp.
AATGCTTCACGCAGCCTTGCGAATCGCTCTCGCAGCACTGAGATTGCTTCTCTCAGGCCTGCGAATCGTTCTCTCAGCGCTGCGAATCCTTCACACACGCCTGCGATTGCTTCTCTCAGCCGTGAGATTGCTTCTCTCAGGCCTGCGAATCGTTCTCGCAGCGCTGCGAATCCTTCACACACCCCTGAGATTGCTTCTCTCAGCCCTGCGAGAAGCAATCGCACCCCGCGCAGAAGCTAGGTCGGGTTAGCGCAGCGTAACCCGACAACGCCCCCGACCAACCCGCTCGGGATGCATCGAAACCGCATTCGATACGGTCAAACCGCGCACGGCGCATGCCCCCAATCCGTCCGCGGAATGTCGGGTTACGCTCTGCTAACCCAACCCTACCCCCTCGAAACACCTCCCGCCATGCGGCAACATCTTCACGCACGCATTGCGCACACCTCCCGCCGCCCTGCCCATCCCTCGCCCACCGCGCGCATCGGCTTAATCCACCTCAACACAACCTGCGCCGGCCGCCATCAAACCCATACAGCATTCCCCGATGGCATTGTTTTGGATATCATGACATTTTTATAACGCCATCCGGCAAGCCGTCACCCAGGAGGAAACATGACCACCGGCGCCATCCCCCGCATCTCCCCGCAGCAACTCAAGAACGACATCGAACTGATCCGCGCCCTCTCGGGCATCGACGGCTACACCCCGCACAACCCCGCCTACAGCCTGGAATCCGCCACGGTCGCGCTCGAGCAACTCGACAAATCGGAAACCGCCGTCATCCTCGCCGAGAACGCCCTCGCCGCCGCCCGCAGCACCCTCCTCACCGACCGCAACGCCGTCCACAAGATCGCGATGGGCGTAAAGGACGAAGCCGTCGTCCTCTTCGGCCCCGACTCCGACCAGATTGCGGCGCTGGGGATGAAGAAAAAATCCGAGCGCAGCCGCCCCAAGCGCAGCGCCAAGGCTGTGGACAAGGGTTGATGGGTTGAGGTGAGGCCCGGGAGTGCAGTGGGGCTGCCGGGCTGTGTTCCTTCCCTGCTCAAATGTCACCCAATCCGCCGAAGCAATCAGACGCGATCACGCTAATGTCTACAGTAGGCCAACGCCATGCTTGCGACCGGAAGCGACGCGCGGTAGATTGCTACGGCATACAGCCCGGGCGGGGGCAGGATGACAGGTGACAGCCTGATGCATTTGTTCCGGCGCTGCTGAAATGAAAACAGTCGGTTAGCACAAAGCCTTAGAGCAGACGACGGCCATCAACTTCACGTCAAAAGACATGGCAAGCAAAGCACAATTCACAGGCATGACTGGATCATTCTTAGTTGCCGCACAACTATCTGCTAGAAACTTGGTTTCATCCACAACGTCGAGAAGCGCTGCTGGTGCTGACATCCTGGTAACTGATGAGCGTTGTCTTATTGCATTTTCAATTCAAGTTAAAACCAACAGCAAAACAGCCGGCTTCTGGATTCTTGGAAAGAAAGAGCCTTCACCCGGAAGCAAATCACACGTTTATGCATTCGTTAATCTGATCAAGGATCAGAACGGCGATGTCACAGGCGACTACTATTTGGTGCCAAGTAGCATCGTGAAAGAGGTCGCAAAGTTTGGCGGAGAAAAATGGCAAAACTACTCTGTATATCGGTCAGACATTATGCAGTACAGAAACAACTGGGGAATTTTTGATGTTTCCTAATGGCTCCGTCGAGAGTGGCGGTTTTCAAGCGGTACTTGCAAATACCCTCCGCGGCTTCGTAGCGCCGGCAGCAACTCACGTCAAACGTTGACTGTCCCCGAACCTCCACACTATGACCCACCTCTTCATCAGTCCGCGTAGGTCGGGTTAGCGCAGCGTAACCCGACACCACCCATGCACTATCGACGCGCAATCGTCTCCGGCGGCACCTTCTTCTTCACCCTTGTGACGGATCGCCGCCCGCCTGTTCTGGCTTCGGCTGAAGCCGTGGACGTGCTGCGCAATGCCTTCCGGTCCGTTCGCCAATCGCGTCCGTTCGAGATCGACGCCATCGTGGTCATGCCTGACCATCTTCACTGCATCTGGACCTTGCCGCCCGACGATGCCGATTTCGCAACCCGCTGGCGCCTGATCAAAACCGCGTTCACCAAGCATTGCCCGGATGCAGGCCGGCGCACGCCCGATGCAGCGCGATTGAAGAAGGGCGAACAGGCCGTGTGGCAACATCGATATTGGGAGCATCAGATCCGCGATGAGACCGACTTTGCCCGCCATGTGGATTACATCCATTACAACCCGGTGAAGCATGGCTTGACGCGATCACCCGCGGAGTGGCCGTACTCCAGCTTCAGTCGCTACGTGAAGGACGGGGTTTATGCACAGGATTGGGGATGTGACTCGATGCATTTTGACGGTGTCGGGCGTGAGCAGAGGCTGTCGCGGGTTGTCGGGTTACGCTGCGCTAACCCGACCTACGTATATTGCAGGTTAGAACTCAAGGAAAGCATATGCAGATTAAGAACATTATTCTTCCACTTCTCGTTGCGTTAAAGCTCGTTGGTTGCGCGACACCGACCCAAATGACCGACGCGCCGATGACCCCCTATGATAGGGATACGGAATACGCGATAACGCCTCGCCCCGGTGGCTATTCCGTTGCTATCAACTATTCGCGATATCAGTTCATTCCTGAAAGTAGTGCTATAGCAATAGCTTGCAAGAGCGCCCTTACCGCCATCACCTATGAACAAGCGGACAAAAGCGGGCGAAAAATTCATCCGCTAAATGAGCAACGCATTCGTATCTCCATGGGGCGAAATGGACTAACAGGCATAACATCATGCTCGGCAATGGCAATTGCCGAATGGCAGTACTAGTACGCTCTATATCTGCGCTCAAGTCCGAGTCGGTCGGGTTAGCGCAGCGTAACCCGACATCCTCCACTCGCCATCATCGCACCCTCATTCCCGGTCGTGCCCTCTTCTTCACCCTCGTAGCGGATGGCCGCCAGCCTCTATGCTGGCTTCGACTGAAGGCGTCGATCCGCTGCGCGATGTCTGGTGATCCGTTCGCCAATCGCGGCCGTTCGAGACCGACACCATCACCGTAATGCCCCGCGAGTAAACTGAACAACGCCGGCCACGCAGGCCGGCGTTGTGCTGGGTTGCGTGAATAGCGGCAGGCCAAAGCCCCACCGCTTACCTCAAGCCGCCTTCTTCATCTGCTTCTGATACAAAAACTCCAGAATCGCCGCGCGGCATTCGACGAAGTGGGGGTCGTGGGCCAGGGCGAGGCGGTCGCGGGGTTTGGGGAGCTTCACTTCCAGGATCTCGCCGATGGTGGCGGCGGGGCCGTTGGTCATCATCACGACGCGGTCGGAGAGCAGCACGGCTTCATCCACGTCGTGGGTGACCATCACCACGGTGGCGCCGGTCTTTTCCATCACGCCGATGAGTTCGTCCTGCAGCGAGGCGCGGGTGAGCGCGTCGAGGGCGCCGAAGGGTTCGTCCATCAGCAGGATCTGGGGCTCCATGGCAAAGGCACGGGCGATGCCGATGCGCTGCTTCATGCCGCCGGAGATTTCGTGGGGCAGTTTCTGGGCGGCGTGGCTCATGTGCACCATCTCGAGGGCTTCGTTGGTGCGGGCCTTGAGCTTTTCCTTGCCTTCCTTGGTGCCGAACACGCGCTCGACGGCGAGGTAGACGTTCTCGAAGCAGTTGAGCCAGGGCAGCAGCGAGTGGTTCTGGAAGACCACGGCCCGCTCGGGGCCGGGGCCGGCGATCTCGCGGCCGTTGCACAGCATCACGCCCGAGGTGGGCAGGGTGAGGCCGGCGATGAGGTTGAGCAGCGTGGATTTGCCGCAGCCCGAGTGGCCGATGAGCGAGACGACTTCGCCCTTTTTGATCTGCAGATTGACGTTCTGCAGGGCGATGAAGCGGCCTTTCTTGGTGTCGAAGCTCATGCCGACGTTTTCGACTTTGACGATGGCGTTCATTTGATTTCTCCTCGGGTCGGGATCAGTTGGCGCCGTAGCTGAAGCGGCGGGCGATCAGCAGCAGGAGTTGTTCGAGCAGCAGTCCGACGATGCCGATCACGAAGATGGCGATGATGATGTGCTCGACTTTGAGGTTGTTCCATTCGTCCCACACCCAGAAGCCGATGCCGACGCCGCCGGTGAGCATTTCGGCCGCAACGATCACCAGCCAGGCAGTGCCGATGGACAGGCGGATGCCGGTGAGCATGTAGGGCAGCACCGAGGGGAACAAAATCTTGGTGATGATCTTGAACTCGGAGAGGTTGAGCACCCGCGCCACGTTGAGGTAATCCTGCGGCACGCGCTGCACGCCCTGGGCGGTGTTGAGGATCATCGGCCAGATGGAGCAGATGAAGATCGTCCATGTCGAGGCCGGATCGGCGGCCTTGAACACCATCAGCCCGATGGGCAGCCAGGCCAGCGGCGAGACCGGGCGCAGGATGCTGATGATCGGCTCGAGCATGCTGTTCATGAACGCAAAGCGGCCGATGATGAAGCCCAGCGGGATGCCCACCAGCGCAGCCACACCAAAGCCGATGGCGACGCGCTTGAGGGAGGACAGGATGTTCCAGCCGATGCCCTGGTCGTTGGGGCCGTTGCTGTAGAAGGGATCGGAGAACAGCACGACGGCGGCGTCCCAGGTTTTGGCGGGGCCGGGGAAATCGGCAGACTTCATGGCGACCAGCGCCCACAGGCCGATGACCAGCGCGAAGCCGATGAGGGGCGGGATGACCTTGCGGACGAAATTGCCCAGGTGGGTGCCGAAGGAGACGGAATCCTCCGCTTTTGCCGATGCGGCGGTTTTTTCGGTGGCAGGGGCGACCATCGTGGACTCCTCGGTCTTGGTGACGTCAGCCCGGACGACCGGGGCAGGCTCGGCTTCGGGCCGGGCGGAAACGAGGCCGGACGTTAGCGATGCAGTGGTCATGGTGATCTCCGTGATCTACGTGACGGCGGGTGGGCCTGTCGGGTTGCGTTCGGGGGTGTTGCGGGGTTTCTGGCGGCGGGCCGGGTTGCCGGCCCGCGTGCCGGTCAGGCCTTGATCTTGAAGCTGGTGGCGTACTTCTTCGGGTCCTTGCCGTCCCACACCACGCCGTCGATGAGCTTGGAGGTGCGGAAATCCGACTTGGGCACCGGCGCGCCGACGATGCTGGCAGCCTGCTTGTAGAGATCGGTCTTGTTGATGGCCTTGGCCACGGCGAGGTAATCCACGTCCTGCTTGAGCAGGCCCCAGCGGCGGTGCTGGGTGAGGAACCACATGCCGTCCGACAGATACGGGTAGTTCACCTGGCCGTCGTTGTAGAACTTCATGTAGTTCTTTTCGGACCAGCTCTTGCCCAGGCCGTTTTCGTACTGGCCGATCATCCGGCTGCGGATCACATCCACATCGGTATTCACGTAGCTCTTGGCGGCCACGGTCTCGGCGGTCTTCGAGCGGTTGGCGGCGCTGGCGTCGATCCACTTGGAGGCCTCGAGGATCGCGCAGATCATCGCCCGGGCGGTGTTGGGGTACTTGGCCGCAAATTCGGCGGTGGCGCCCAGCACCTTCTCGGGGTGGTCGGTCCAGATGTCCTGGGTGGTCACCGCGGTGAAGCCGATCTTGTCGACGATGGCGCGCTGGTTCCACGGTTCGCCCACGCAGAAGCCGTCCATGTTGCCGACGCGCATGTTGGCGACCATCTGCGGGGGCGGCACGACGATGTTCTTGACGTCCTTGAACGGGTCGATGTCGTGGGCCGCCAGCCAGTAGTACAGCCACATGGCGTGGGTGCCGGTGGGGAAGGTCTGGGCGAAGGTGTAGTCCTTCTCCTTCTTCGCCACCACCTTGGCGAGGCTGGCGCCATCCACCGCGCCCTTGTCCTTCAGGCCGTTGGAGAGGGTGATGGCCTGACCGTTGTTGTTGAGGGTCATCAGCACGGCCATGTCCTTCTTGGGGCCGCCGATGCCCAGGTGCAGGCCATACACCAGGCCGTACAGCACGTGGGCGGCGTGGAGTTCGCCGTTGGCGAGCTTGTCGCGCACGCCGGCCCAGGAGGCCTCCTTGCTCGGGGTGATCTTGATGCCGTACTTCTTGTCGAAGCCCATCACCGAGGCCATCACCACCGACGAGCAGTCGGTCAGCGGGATGAAGCCGATCTTCACCTCTTCCAGTTCCGGCTTGTCCGAACCGGCAGCCCACACACCACCCGCAGGAATCATCGTGCCCATTGCCGCCATACCTCCGAGGCCAGCCCCAGCCTTGAGAAAGCCGCGGCGGGAAAGAAACTTGTCGTCGAATTGCTTGCTCATCGCTCGCCCCTGATCGTGATATCGAAAAATCAAAAAAAAACGGGCGCCACATCTCCCCGCAATGTGCCGCGGGGGGATGGACGCCCTTGTCCAAGTGAGATCGCCTGATCAAGTCGGGCCGCCGTTGGTCCGACAACCAACTTATAGCGAGGAGCGTGCCAGTATTTTTAATTCATTGATTTGTATCAAGAAGATGATTCTAGCGAATCAGATACCCCCCTTTTGGGTAGCCTATGCACCTCCTTCTGATGCACTGTTGCAGTGCAACACCCGCCAATCTCGCACCATGCCGGATCACCGCGCGCACAGGCAGCGAAAGCGCCGAGGCGGCACGCGCGTTTCAAAGCAATTCGGGGCAGAGCCGCCCACGCGCCCCTGCCCCGAATCGATGCCCCGCCAACGGAGCGACTACCACTTTATGGTTAAGTCACAGCAACAGGTTCGACATGTCGATCACGTCCTGGGCCACGTCGGCCAGTTTGCGGCCACGCTCCATCGCCAGTTTGCGCAGCGCGTGGTAGGCCGCGTTCTCGTCGAGGCCGCGGGCTTTCATCAGCACGCCCTTGGCCCGGTCGATGGTGATCCGCTCGGAGAGCTTGCGGGTCGCGTCGTCGCGCTCGGCGCGCATGTGCTGGAAGGCTTCGAACTGGGCGATGGCCACCTCGACCAGCGCATCGAGGCGCGCAGGTGACACGGAATCAACGACATACGACGACACGCCGGCCTTCACGGCACGGCGGATCATCTCGGAATCGGCATCCTGGGAGAACAGCAGGACGGGCCGGGGACAGTCCCGGTTCATGATCGCCAGGTGTTCCAGGGTGTCCCGACTGGGGGAATCGGCCTGGATGAAGATCACGTCGGGCTTGGCGTTCAGCACCTGATCGGAGAGTTCAAGGGCGCTGGACAGCACCGCCGCCACCTGATGGCCGGCCAGCGCGATCGCCGAACAGACATCGGCGGCGCGCTCGCGGGAGGAATCGACAACCAGCACTCGTAGCATGGGAATTCGGGCCTGAAAGGTTACCGGCTTACCTCAGCAAAAAGCACGCCAGTCTGACCCGGCCCTCCCGATTCCAGGCCCTCGCGGTGGCCGGGCGAAACCTTGCCACCGCCCGGCCCGGCGATGTGGGCTCAGACCGTACAGTCGAGGATCAGCACCGACACGTCGTCGCCGGCCGACTGGCGGCCCAGGTGACGGGTGAGCGCCTGGCGCAGCCCGCTGACCCGGCTGTTGCGGGGCGAGCCCTGCAGCGTCGCCTCCAGCCCGCGCATCCCGAAGGCCTCGCCGGCGCCGTTCTCGGCCTCGGTGAGGCCGTCGGAGCACAGCACGATCTGCGACGCCTCGCTCCACACGAACTCCTCGTGGGAGATCCCCGCCTCATCCGACGGCAGGATGCCCAGCGGCAGCTGGCGGGACACGAAGCGCTGCACCACCTTGCCGGCGTCGTCGATGCGCAGCACGTCGGGCACGCCGCCCACCCAGATCTGGCCCTTGTGGGTGCCGGCCTCGAGGCGCACCAGCGACGCGGCCACGAAGCGCCCCTTGGGCAGCAGGCCGCACAGCAGGCTGTTGAGCTCGGTGACCAGATCGGTGAGCGAATGGTTGCCCGCCGCGCCCCGATAGAAGGCGCCGAGGGCCGGCAGCACGCTCACCGCCGCGGCGAGGCCGTGACCGGTGGCATCGGCGAGCATCGCGTAGAGCGCCCCCTGGGGCGAGCGGGCCACCGCCACCACGTCGCCGGAGAAGTTTCGCGCCGGCATCACCGCGTACTGCACGGCGCTGTCGCGCAGCCAGTCGCTGCGCACCTGGCGCTCCATGATCGCCATGGCGAGCTCCTGCTCCCGCTCGGATTCG
>JAKLLO010000178.1 GCA_023150095.1 Zoogloea sp.
GGGCCGTCAACAGCCGCCAAGGAGGCCATCAACCACCCAGTTCAACCGCCTTCCTACAATCTCAACCGCGCAACCCAGCACCGAGCCTCAGATCGGTCACGTTCCCGAAATCACCGGTCACGTTCGCCGAAATGCGCACCGACACCGTCTACGGGCGGCGTGCTGGCTCTCGGGGAATGAGCTCCAGGTCACCGGCTCAGTCAGGCCTCGGGCTCCCACTTGCCCGGCCATATGGCCACTCACGACGGGTCGTCGACCACCTGGCGTACCTGCTGCAGGACTTCGAACGAACCCGCTGGCAGGGCCGCTGACCAACAGGTGATCGGCCGATCGCGGGCCGTTGCCTGTTGTCCACTCGGGGGTAAGACGGCCTACAATAGCGGTGTCGCGGGGAGAACGGTGCAAGGCAATTAAGGCCGGAGCCGCCCCGGTAGAGGCCGACTGATTCGGACCTTGTGAGCCGATAGGAACGCCCCGGGAAGCCCTGATTTCGGTCAGGGCTTCTTTATTTCTGGCGTAGATCTTCGCTCCTGCAGTAGCCACAGCACTACTCACCATTTCTGCCGGCCGACGGCCACCAGACTGACCGTCAGCGTCGTGGATGGGCGTCACGGTCTGAATGCGTCCATCCAGGCTGATTCCGGCGACGATCGGCTCCCCGTTGACCGACTTCGCTTCGAGCACCATCCGGTATCCGCCGTCCTCGTGCGGAATGACCGCCATCGGGTTCGAAAGCAGTTCAGGCAGCGCCAGCATCGCACTGGCCGGCAGGTCGGTGTGCTTGGCGGCAATGCCCTGCAGGTAGCGCACCAGCACCGTCGGCATGGGCATGTTGATCGCGCCGTCCACTGGTGCCTTGCCGCTCACCGCTCGCATGAGGTCAGCCTTCCATGCCTGCACCGCTTGGGTGTACGGATCAACACGCCTGCCGGCCGGCCGACAGCAGCGCCGACGCTGGCTTGCCCTTACGCCACCTCTCGGCCAACGCTTCGAACGCGCCATAGTCGCGCGCGAGCATGTCCTCAGTGCCATCGACCCCCGCACGCCGCGACGCCAAGTGCTGCCTAGACTCGGTTTGCTTTGCAACGTGGCGCGCCGGTCGTCAACGGTGCCACCGTCGGCGCCAGGAGCAATCGCCATTTCGCCTGCAGCCATCACGGCCATCTGGTTGCTGACGAGGCCAGTCGTCCATGCCCGCATCAGACGTGGCACACTTAGTTCCACAAGGCAACTAAGCAAGCTCATGACACCGACTATCGATGAATTCCAACGGGCCCGCGCGCAGTATCCGATGCCGTTCACGCGCATCGAGCTCGCGGTCTTCGCTGTTAAGGACGGGAAGTTGCAGGTGCTTCTGGGCCAGCGTTCCGAGCCACCCCACGCCGGCAAGTGGGCGCTACCTGGTGGGGTCGTACGCATCGACTTGGATACCAACCTTGACGCGGCTTGCCAGCGCGTGGCCCGCGAGCGACTGGGCGTTGCGTTGACTGAAGCCCAACAGGTCATTGCTGTCGGAGCGCGGCGACGTGACCCGCGCGCGCCCTGGGCCTTGAGCGTGGTCTACCGGGCCATGGTGCGCCCGCACCGTCTGCACGCAGTGGCAGGCAAACGCCTGGTTGAGTTGCAGTGGTTCACGACGGAGGAGGCGACAACCTCTGCGCTGGCGTTCGACCACGCGATGCTAATTGCCCGCGCCGTGACGCAACTGCGCGACCAGGTGTCGGTACTTCACTTCCCGCCCGGTCTAATGGACCAGACGTTCACGTTGGGTGAGCTTCAATCGGCAAGCGAGGCCGTACTCGGGCACGCGTTGGACAAGAGCAGCTTCAGGCGGCGACTGGATGCCGCGCAGACCGTGGAGCCTATCGCAGGCGAGGTGCGCAGCGGCCCGTTCCGCCCTGCGCAGGTCTACCGGTTGCCCGGGTAGACCGTAGGTCGGCCAGGCGGAGCTTGACGCTTTGTCCCATCACCCGCCGGGTACCAACTCACTCTGCTGAATGTGGGGAAGCCCTTTCGGCGATATGCACGGCCCCACCGCTCCAGCAACGCCAAGGCAGCTTCAACTTCGCCCACCGCCAGCCCCAGTTGCGCCGCTACCATCGGTGCCGTCACACCCCAGCGTGAAGCTGTCCGCAGGCATTGCAGGACTTGCGTCATGGGAAGTCCGGCAGGGCGAGTTGCCTGCGGAGCTGGACCGCAACCGATCGGCACGGGCAATCGACGAGGAGCGTCCTCCTGCGGCGAGCACGCTAAAGCCTGAGAAGCCAGAGTCTCGCCGCAATAGAGGTCCCCGGCCGGCCCCACCATCGGGCCGGGGTTGGCCGCCGTACCCACCGCGTCGACAGAGCTCGACTTGCGACGTGCCCCGTTCTTCGCTGACCGCAGCTTGCCAGCATCCGTCTTGGGTCCCGTAGATAGCCCACCATGCCACCGGCACCTGCCGTTGGAGAAGATGCCGAGCTGTGGGCAAGGCTTGCCGGTGCGCTTTCCCTTCGCGCCACACTTCAAGCTGAGAAACGGACCGAAGTCGAACGGCTCCAACTCATCCGCCACATCGGCACTAGCCCTGTTTCTGGCCTGCGCCGCGCGGCGCGCGCGCATCGCGGCCTCGAACCTGTGTCGCAAGTCTGCTTGTCGATCCTCGTCGCCATCATCACCATCGTTCAGTAGTCGATTCATGCATGCACAACCTTAGCAATTCCTAGCCCCTCATGAGGTTCGCTGTTCTGGCAGCCAATCAGGCGGTGGAACAGCGGCACATCACGACCCCATCTGCAAACGTGCTCCCGGGATGGCGAAACCGGGGCAGTCCTGGAACATCCCCACCAACTCGCGCGGCAGCTCGTGGCCCACTTGCGCGGCGCGATGGTTGCCACAGCGCCAGCCGCGTGCCACCGATCCGCTCAGGTGTGGACATTCGACACACAGGTGACGGTGATCGGCGTGCACGTCGCGCAGCCGCAGCCGCTCGGCCAGTGCGCGCGCCTCGTCGGCCGGCCAGCCCCAGCGCTTCAGGCGGGCCAGGCGTGCGGCGGTTCGATCACCAAGCCGCGCGACGGCCAGCTCTTGCTTGCCCGAAAGCACCCCCTGCGAATCCTGCGAATCATGCGAAACCCCGCGTGGTGGCTCGCTTTGCGGGGCATCGCAGCGGTTGCGAACGACTGCGAAAGTCTGCGAATCGCCTGCAGCATTCGCCAGCCCACGCGCCGCCATCGCAGAACCTCGCAGCCCTTCGCATGGGTGGGTATCAGCCACAAACCCGCACGAATGAGCGTGATTCGCGGAATTCGCGACTTTCGCAGGGGTGGTGCCAGCTTCGCACGATGGCGCCAGCCAAACGCCGAGCATGTCGGCCACGCTGGGCGAGGTCATGACGCTGCCACAGGGGCGGTCAGTGCCTGTGCCATACCGTCACTCACACTCACCAGCTCGTGCTCGGCCAGCAGCGCCAGCGCCGCGTCGCGCTTGTCCTTGGTGCGCGTTACCGCGGGGCCGTCCTTGACGATGGTCGCCAGTCGCTCGCACCAGTTCGTGCGCGTCGTCAACCACTCGTACAAGCGCAGCGCGTGCGCCGCTGACTGGTCGGCTGCGCCCTCATCGACCATGGCACGCCAGGTGTCGAGGCTGTACGCCACCAACGCCAGCGCGTCGCGCATCCCCTGCCCGTTGACGGTGGGCTTGCCACCGAAGGCAGCCATCACGCCAGCCAACCGGCAGGCCTGCTCACTGGCCCGCAGCCCCCACGGTCGAATACATCGCAGTTCGCCACGACGCGCAGACCGCTCGAAACCCTCGAACGCGCGGCCCAGCAGCGCACGTGCCTCGTCGTCCAGCCCAATCACTGGGCACTCGCTAGCGTCGTCGGGTAGCGGCTCGGCCAACAGCTCTTCGCAGCGCTTCCAGTACGCAGCGACTGGTGGCAGCCGATCGGCGTGGAAGGCCAGTGCCTTGCGCGGCGCCGCTGGCGCTGGCCAGGCAGCCAGAAACCGTGGCCAGAAACCCAGCGCCGCCAGCAGTGGATCACCCACAGTCTCGGATGCCGCCATGGGTTGCACCAGCCAGTGCATCGCCAGGCGCCTGCCGTAACGCTCTACGCGCCCGCCCATGGCCCGCGAGACCGACATGTGCCCGTTGTCCCACAGCTTGCTGAACACGCCCGCAGTCTTGGCGCGGTTCTCTGCCGTCATGCCGTAGCCCGACAGAATCGCAGCGGCCTCGTCGGTGAACACGCCCTGTGCACACGGCCCGGTGTCCAGATCGCGGCGCAGCCCTTCAACCGTGGCGTCGGCCACCAGCCGCCACGGGCTTGCAGGCGCCTCGGTCGGGTCGTCGCCCTTCTTGCGCTTGGCTTTGGCGCTGTCGAACTCGCGCAGCGCGTCGGCGTACTCCCTTCCGGTCTTGCGCTGCCACTCGTCCACGGGTTGCAGGGCCAGGCGCTGCGCAGTGCTCTTGCCATCGCCGGTGTCGCCCAGCGTCAGCAGGTACAGCGAAAGCGGGCGCCGGTCCGCCATGGTATCCACGTCGTATAGCCCTTGAGTCAGCAGCGACGCGGCGCCAAGCAAGCACTGCCCAACCATCGCGGGTTGCACCTGGCCGGCAGCAGCGATCGCGACGCAGGCCTCGGCGAGCGGTCCGAGCGATGCAGCCGGGTAAGCCGGTGCGTGGCGCATGGCAGGGGCCAGCAGCTCGCGCGCCTTGCCGATGGCACGGCCGCTATCTGGCGCCTGTCTGGCCGCTTTTAGGCGCGCCAAATCTTGTACGGCCGCGCTCATGCTGCCGCTCCTGCGATATCAGCGGCACCAGCCTGCACCCACACGTCGGCCCAGTCGGCGCCATCGCCGGTGGGCGTCAGCACGTCGGCGCGCAACCACGCCTTCAGCACCCGCGCGCGCAGAGCATCGGCGGCCTCGCGGCCGGCTCGGTCGTTGTCCGCGAAGATCACCAGGCGCTGCACATTGGCCGGCCACTGCCACGCCGCCAGCAGGCTTGCATTCGCGGCGGCTACGGTGGGCACGCCAGAGCCCAGCCCGGCGGCCAGCGCGGTTTCGATGCCCTCGGCAATGCCGATCACGCCGCGGTGTGGGCGATCCAGCGGGATGCAGGCGCCCGCCAGCGGCCCAGCGTTGCCGGTCAGCTTCTTGACGGTGGGTACGTCCGCCTTTCGGCCATCTGCGCACAGGTAGGTTCGGTGCAACGCCACGGTCGCGCCCGTGGGCGTCACCAACGGCGCCACCATCGCAGGGCAAGTGCCTAGCTTCTTGCCGTCGTGCCAGTAGTCCAGGCCACGATGCAGCCTCAGGCACGCTGGCAGCGGCCAGACGCCGCCGAGGCCTCTGGCCTTTAGATACAGCGTGACGGGATCGCCAGGCACCAGGGGCACGCACTGCGACCACAAGCGCGCGATACGCTGGGCGTTGTCGGCCCACTGCTGGCGCTGCTCGCGCTGGCGTTGCACCACAGCCTCTGCCACTTGGCGGGCCTGCTCGGCGCGCTGGCGCCGCGTCATGCTGCCGCTGTCGGTGGCGCTCCAGGTCTCGGTGGCGCCACTGCGCCAGTCGCCGAACACGCCGCCGCGCAAGTCATCAAACAGCTTGCACCAGCAGGCCTTGCGTGGGCCGAAACGCACGATTACGCCCGGTTCGATCTGCGCGGGTGAATGGCCCAACGCGGCTACGACGGCGCAGCGGAAGTCTCTGATCGGGTCAGTCATTACGCCCCCAGGCTTGCCGCAAAGCCATCGCGATAGCGCAATAATTGAACTGCAGAGAGTCTTCCACATCCGGCGCCAGCATCGTCGCCAGCACTGCCGGACTTGCTTGACATGCGCCGTCGAACGCGACCGTGCCGCGCATCTTGTCGCCCTCGCCGGGTGCGCCTATCCCCGGGGAGTCAATCCCGTGTCCATTCACGCAAAGCATGTCAAGGCCTCCGAGCGGCCAGATCGGCACGAATTGTCCCAACGCTCCAGGTCGTAACACCGCCGCGGCGCGTTGGCGCTGGCAGTAGGCCAGCCTTCACCCACCGCCAGACCGTGGGTTTGGATACGCCGTACACCGCTGCCACTACTGGCACGCGCACGTTTGCAGCAGCCGGAAGGTTGTCGAAGTTCTCGAATGCATCCGCAACGCGCGGGCTCGCAGTGGTGCCTTTCATCGCCGGGTTTCCTTCAGCAAAAGTGGTTCCATACAACGCGAGGCGCACCCGGCAGCGACGCTCCGCCGTCATTGGCAGGAGCGGTGCTAAAGTAAAGTCCCCTCCTGATACAGATGGGACCGCGTCTTCGGGCGCACCGCCGGCCCTCCGCTTGCATGCCACTGCAGGCGGCCTGGGCCGGCACCTTTTTTGGCTCAGCGGGTTGATGGTTCGATCAATCAACTGAACCTTGGCGCGACCAGTCTAAAGTGCTTGGCACGGGCTCGCGGCGCACGAAATCGCGAACAGCGGAGGAACGCGGGGGCCTCGCCGAGCGAGGAACCGCGCGCAATGAGCTTCTAGTACTCCTCCACAGCGTCCTCGGAAGCGCGCGCGATCGCTGGATACCCGAGGAATACCGCCCACTCCCCCATCATCGCCCTGCGCCGCTCAAGCATGTCGCCGCGTCGGTAAGCCGCTTCCACCTTGCTCTCGATGGCATGCGCCAACGCCATCTCCGCTAGCTCTCGCGGGTGCGCGGTGCGCTCCGCCGCCCAGTCGCGGAAGGTTGAGCGAAAACCGTGTGGCACGGCGGGAACATCCATCCGGCGCAGGACAGCCGCAAGCGTCATGTCGGAGAGCGGCCCACCGCGCCGCGATGGGAAAACCAGATCAAGGTCGACCACCTGTGGGATTGCCTTCAGCACCCCGATAGCCCCAACAGACAGCGGCACCCGGTGCTCCTTGGCTGCCTTCATACGCGCTGCGGGGATTACCCACACCGCGCCATCCAGATCGATCTCGCTCCACGACGCGCCGCGGACCTCCCCCGAGCGGGCTGCAGTGAGGATGGCGAACTCCAGCGCCCGGGCGCCCATACCCTGCTCGCCGCGCAGCCGCGCCATGAACGCGCCAACGGCCTGCAAAGGCAGAGCCTGGTGATGCTCGACCCGGGCGACCTTGGCGGGTGGAGGCAACAGCTTGTCGAGCCCCCCACGCCAGCGCGCAGGGTTCAGCCCTTCGGGCCGATAGCCCGCCTGCATGGCGTAGCCCAGCACCAGCTCCATACGGCTGCGCAGCCTGCTAGCCGTTTCGATTTTGGTCGTCCAGATCGGGCGCAGTACGGCCAGAACGTGTTCCTTTGCTACGTCACGCACCAGCAGGTTCCCCAGCACCGGGTAGGCGTAAGTCTCCAGCGTGTTGCGCCACTGCTGCTGGTGCTTGGCGCTTCTCCATGTTGGCGCGTGCACCGTCATGTACGCCTCTGCCGCCTGCTGGAACGTCAACGCCGCCACCTTGCTGGCCCTCAGCGCGCTTTGGGCTGCCCGGCGGCCCTCGATCGGATCAACACCTTGACGAACGTCAGCGCGAGCCTTCTTAGCATCCTCGCGGGCCATCGCTAGAGTCACATCCGGGTAGGCACCCAACCCCATGTCACGGCGGCGCCCGCCAACGGTCATGCGCAGGATCCAGCTCCGACTCCCCGCGTCAGTGATTTGCAGCGCCAGCCCAGCCACGCCGCCAACAAAGTGCAACCCCGGGCCCTTCAGTCGCCGAACGTCCAGCGGGCCTAGCTCGACGGCACGTTTCGGCACGGCGTTCCTCCTGTCGGCATGCAGAAGCAGCCCAACGCGGGCTACCCACACACCCACCCATCATCAAGTCTAAGACTGGATGATATGGCATGCAAACAGGAGATGCTGCGTCCGGTCGCGTTTCATAGGCGCAGCGACGCGAAGCGCACCGGCATGAGACCGACTGAAGTATGGCGGATGGGGACGCTCCCTCCGCCAGCCACGCCAGGCTGGGCGCCGCAGCAGCGCGCTGCAGCAGATCCGCAGCCGCAACCGCGTCTGCATCAATGTCGTCGTGGCCTGGCCTTGCGCGAGGCCATCGCCTGGCCGTAAAGGGCCAGGTACTCCTGCGCAGCGTCTTGCCACGACAACCGCTGCGCCATGCCCCGCTGTTGTATCGCTGCCCACTGCTGGGGATCGTCGCGTTTGAGCCGCAT
>JAKLLO010000179.1 GCA_023150095.1 Zoogloea sp.
CCCCGGCCGTCGGCACCCAGGTGCCGGGCTACTACCGCATGGCCCTCGGCAATCTGGAAATCACCGCCCTCTACGACGGCTACGTGGATCTCGGCGCCAACCTGCTGCTGGGCGCCAGCAAGGCCGAGGTGCAGAAGCTGCTCGCCAGGCAGTTCATCGCCGGCGAGAAGGTCCAGACCGCCGTCAACGCCTACCTCATCAACGCCGGCGGCAAGCTGATCCTCGTGGATGCCGGCGCCGCCAAGGCCTTCGGCCCGACCCTCGGCTTCATCGGCGATCAGCTCCGCGCCGCCGGCTACAGCCCGGACAAGGTGGATGTGGTGCTGCTGACCCACCTCCACGCCGACCACGTGGCCGGCGTCCTCGACGCCGACGGCAAGCCGCTGTTCCCCAACGCCGAGATCCACGTGGCCAAGTCCGAGAGCGACTTCTGGCTGTCCGAAGCCAACGCCGCCGCCGCGCCCAAGGACTTCAAGCCCTTCTTCGAGCTCGCCCGCAAATCGGTGGCGCCCTACCAGGCCCTCGGCAAGTACAAGACCTTCACCGGCGAGGCCGACTTCGGCAGCGTGAAGGCCGTGCCCAGCAACGGCCACACCCCGGGCCACACCAGCTACATCGTCGAATCCGGCGGCCAGCGCCTGCTGATCCTCGGCGACGCGGTGCACGCCCACGCGGTGCAGTTCGCCCACCCGGAGGTCGCCATCGAGTTCGACAGCGACAAGAAGGCCGCCGTCGCCGCCCGCAAGAAGCTCTTCGCCTGGGCCGCGAAGGAGAAGCTGCTGGTCTCCGGCATGCACCTGCCCTTCCCGGGCATCGGCCACGTGCGCAGCGAAGGCAAGGCCTACGCCTGGGTGCCGGTGGAGTACAGCCCGATCCGCACCGACAAGTAAGTGCGGCATCGCCGCAAACAACAAGGGCGACCCGCGGGTCGCCCTTGTTGCTGGAACCGGAAACCGGCGCGGCTTACAGCCCCGCGTCAGCGCGCAAGGCGGCGGCCTTGTCGGTGGTTTCCCAGGTGAAATCCACCTCGTCGCGGCCGAAGTGGCCGTAGGCGGCGGTGCGCGAGTAGATCGGGCGCAGCAGGTTGAGGCTGGCGATGATGCCCTTCGGACGCAGGTCGAAGTGGCGGCGCACCAGCTCGACGATCTTCTCGTCCGACACCTTGCCGGTGCCGAAAGTCTCGACCATCAGGCTCACCGGCTGGGCCACGCCGATGGCGTAGGCCACCTGCACCTCGCAGCGATCGGCCAGGCCGGCGGCGACGATGTTCTTCGCCACGTAGCGGCCGGCGTAGGCGGCGGAACGATCGACCTTCGACGGGTCCTTGCCCGAGAACGCGCCGCCACCGTGGTGGGCCGCGCCGCCGTAGGTGTCGACGATGATCTTGCGCCCCGTGAGGCCGCAGTCGCCGTTCGGGCCGCCGATCACGAACCGGCCGGTGGGGTTGATGAGGTAGCGCGTGTCGGCGGTGAGCATGTCCTTCGGCAGGACCGGCTTGATGACTTCCTCGATCACCGCCTCGGAGAGCGCGGTGTGGGCGATGTCCGGGTGATGCTGGGTGGACACCACCACGGTGTCGATCGCCACCGGCTTGCCGTCCACGTAGCGCACGGTGAGCTGGCTCTTGGCGTCCGGGCGCAGCCACGGCAGGCGGCCGTCCTTACGCACTTCGGCCTGGCGCTGCATGATGCGGTGGGCGTAGTAGATCGGGAAGGGCATCAGGCTGGGCGTCTCGTTGCACGCGTAGCCGAACATCAGGCCCTGGTCGCCGGCGCCCTGGTCGAGGTCGAGGCCTTCGCCTTCATTCACGCCCTGGGCGATGTCGGAGGACTGGCGGTTGATCGCGGTGAGCACCGCGCAGCTCTTGTAGTCGAAGCCGATGTCGGAATCGTCGTAGCCGATGCGCTTGACCGTCTCGCGGGCGATGTCCATGTAGTTGATGTCGGCCTTGGTGGTGATCTCGCCGGAGATCACGACGAGGCCGGTGGACACCAGGGTCTCGCAGGCCACGCGGCCGCGCGGGTCCTGAGCCAGGATGGCGTCGAGGACGGCGTCGGAGATCTGGTCGGCAACCTTGTCGGGGTGGCCTTCGGAGACGGATTCCGAGGTAAACAGGTATTCTTTGGCCATGAGGCACTCCTAAAAAACAAAATCCCCGGGACTGGCGCCGTTGCCGTCTCTGGGGATTCGTCTGAGCGGCGACGCTTTAGCAGTATTTTTTTGGCCCGGGACGCGGCACTGCCGCGCTCCACCTCCGCCCTGCAAGTTGTCGGATTAACTCGGCGGAATCACAATTATAACTTTGCGCCCCCGGCCGTCAATTAAGCCGATTCCCTACATACCCGTCCCGCACTGCCGATGGCGTCGCTGATCTTCTCCTTCCTCGCCAGCCTGCCCCTGGGCGCGCTGCAAAAACTGGGCGTTTTCGCCGGCTGGCTGACCTACGCCCTGTCGCCTACCTACCGCCGCCGCCTGCGCGCCAACCTCGAACACGCCCTGGGCAAAGCCGAGGCCGACCGGGTGTGGCGCCGCGCCGTGGGCGAAACCGGCAAGCAGGCGCTGGAGCTGCCCTGGATGCTGCTGCGCCCCCAGGACGAGCTCGTCGCCAAGGTCGTCCGCGTGAGCGGCTGGGAGCACGTCGAGGCCGCCGAGGCCCGCGGTGGCGGCATCCTGTTCATCACACCGCACCTGGGCTGCTTCGAGATCACTGCTCAGTACTTCTCGACCCACCGGCCGATCACCGTGCTCTACCGCGCGCCCAAGAAGGCCGTGCTCCAGCCGGTCATCAACGCCGGCCGCAGCCGCGGCAACATGCACCTGGCGCCGGCCGACGTGGGCGGCGTGCGCCGGCTGATCAAGGCCCTGCGCGCCCGCGAGGCCGTGGGCATGCTGCCCGACCAGGTGCCCGGCGCCGGCGAGGGTGCCTGGCTGCCCTTCTTCGGCCGCCCGGCCTACACCATGACGCTGGCCGCCCGGATGTCGGAAGTGGCCGGCGTGTCGACGATATTCGCCTGGGCCGAGCGCCTGCCCGGCGGCGAGGGCTTCCACCTGCGCCTGCGCCCGCCGCTCGTGCCGCTGGAAGGCGACACCGAAACCCGCGCCGCCGCCATCAATCGCGAGATGGAAGCCCAGATCCGCGAGAATCCCGCCCAATACCTGTGGGGCTACAACCGCTACAAGCGCCCGAAAGATGGCGCACCGGCCCCCACGACCACGCCTGCTCAAAACCAACCATGAGTCGAATCCTCGTCGCCCTGCTGTGGCTGCTCCACTGGCTGCCGCTGTCGGTCCAGGCCCCCATCGGCCGCGGCCTGGGCAAGCTGCTCTACTGGGTGATCCCGGCCCGCCGCAAGGTCACCCTCACCAACCTGCGGCTGTGCTTTCCCGCGCTTTCGGAAGCCGAACGCAAGGCCCTGGCGAAGGAACACTTCGCGCTCGCCGGGCGCAGCATGATCGAGCGCGGGCTGGCCTGGTTCGCCCCCGAAGCCCGCCTGCGCCGGCTGGTGCGCATCGACGGCGAGGAGCGCCTGAAAGCCCTGGTGGACGCCCGCCAGCCGGTGATCCTGCTCACGCCCCATTTCCTGGGGCTGGATCTGGGCGGCACGCGGATGGCGATTTCCTTCAACTGCGTGAGCATCTACGCCCGCCAGAAAGACCCGGTGATCGACCGCTGGCTGTACCACGGCCGCAGCCGCTTCGGCAGCCAGCAACTGCTGCGCCGCGACGAGAGCGTGCGGGCGTCGATCAAGGCGATGAAGGAGATCCGGCCGTTCTACTACCTGCCGGACATGGACAACGGGCCGCACGAATCCATCTTCGTGCCGTTCTTCGGCGTGCCGGCGGCGACGCTGTCGGCCCTGCCGCGCCTCGCCAAGCTGGGCGGCGCGGTGGTGATGCCCTGCATCACCCGCATGCTGCCGGGCGGCCAGGGTTACGTGGTGGAGCTGGGCGAGCCGTGGAGCGACTTCCCCACCGCTGATGTGGACGCCGACGTGCGCCGGATGAACGCCTGCATCGAGGACCACATCCGCACCATGCCGGCCCAGTACTACTGGGTGCATCGGCGCTTCAAGACCCGCCCGCCGGGCGAGCCGAAGATCTACTGAAACTGAACGACCGGGACGGCCTCAGCCGTCCTGGCCATCCTTCGCCGCCAGCTCGGCCAGCACCAGCGGAAACGCCGCGCTGCCCACCAGCGCCACGCCGGATACCACCAGCACCAGCCCGGCGCCGGATTCCTGCAGCAGCGGGTGCAGCCCCTCACCAAAGCCCGCCAGCAGCAGCAAGCCGGCGATCAGGCAGGCAAGGCCCGGAACGCCCATCAGCCACGCACCGGCCGGCAGTCGCTTGAGGCCCATCGTCACACCCGCTTGAAGACCAGATCCCACACCCCGTGGCCGAGCTTGATGCCGCGGTTCTCGAACTTGGTGAGCGGGCGGTAATCGGGCTTGGGCGCGTAGCCGTCGGCGGTGTTGGCGAGGAGCGGCTCGGCCCCGAGCACCTCGAGCATCTGCTGGGCGTATTCCTCCCAGTCGGTGGCGCAGTGCAGGTAGCCGCCGGGCGCAAGGCGGCTGGCGATCAACTTCACGAACGGCCCCTGCACCAGGCGGCGCTTGTGGTGGCGCTTCTTGGGCCACGGATCGGGAAAGTAGATGTGCACGCCGGCCAGCGACCCCTCGGGGATCATGTCGCGCAGCACCTCGACGGCGTCGTGCTGGACGATGCGCAGGTTGGTGATGCCGCCCTCGTCGATCAGCTTGCACAGGCTGCCCACGCCGGGCGCGTGCACCTCGATGCCGAGGAAGTCATCCCCCGGCCGGGCCTGGGCGATCACCGCGGTGGATTGACCCATGCCGAAGCCGATCTCGACGATCTGCGGCGCCTTGCGGCCGAAGACGTCGGCGAGGTCAATGGGCTCGGGACGGTACTGCACACCGACCTTGGGCATCATCTCGTCGAGGAAACGATGCTGGGCGTCGGACATGCGGCCCTGGCGCAGCACGAAGCTGCGGATCGACTGGGACGTGAGACGGCTGCCGCCCTGCGGCTCGTCTTCGGACTGGATGACTTGCTGTTCGTCGCTCATGGGAAATCCGTAAAACCAAAACGGCGCACCCCCTGGCACGCCGCAAGAAAATCAATCTGCCCACCCGGCCGCAGGCAGAAAACGGTAGGGGCTGTCGGGCTGTAGGGGCGACTTCAGTCGCCCTGGCACGCTGAATCGGGCACGGAAGCGGGATCGGCGGGGGGTTGGGCGACTGAAGTCGCCCCTACAACGCCCCTGCGAACAACCCCGCACACACCCCGACTGCGCACCTGCGCACCTGCGCAACTGGCCTCAGCTGCCGATCATCCCGGTGGTGGGCGAGCTGGGGCTGGCGGTGTAGAACTTGCGGGGCATGCGACCGGCCAGGAAGGCCTCGCGGCCGGCCTCGACGCCCTTCTTCATGGCGCCGGCCATCTTCACCGGATCGTTCGCCAGCGCGATGGCGGTGTTCATCAGCACGCCGTCGCAGCCGAGCTCCATGGCGATGGCGGCATCCGACGCGGTGCCCACGCCCGCATCCAGCAGCACCGGCACCTTCACGGCGTCGCGCACCAGCTGCACGTTCCAGGGGTTGAGCACGCCCATGCCGGAGCCGATGAGCGAGGCCAGCGGCATGATCGCCACGCAGCCGATGTCTTCCAGCATCTTTGCCTGGATCGGATCATCGGAGCAGTAAACCATCACCTCGAAGCCCTCCTTCACCAGCACCTCGGCGGCCTTGAGGGTTTCGGGCATGTTGGGGTAGAGGGTGTGCGGATCGCCCAGCACCTCCAGCTTCACCAGCCGGTGGTCGTCCAGCAGCTCGCGGGCGAGGCGCAGGGTGCGCACCGCGTCGTCGGCGGTGTAACAGCCGGCCGTGTTGGGCAGGTAGGTGAACTGCGACGGCGGCAGCGCGTCGAGCAGGCTCGGGGCGTTCGGGTCCTGGCCGATGTTGGTGCGGCGGATCGCCACCGTGACGATCTGCGCCCCGCTCGCGTCCACCGCCTCGCGGGTCTGCGCAAAATCCTTGTACTTGCCGGTGCCCACCAGCAGCCTGGAAGCATAGCCCTTGCCTGCAATCGTCAGCAAATCGTCCATCGAAGCATCGGCCTCATCAAAGCGGAGAGAAAAAACGACAGCGGGCCCAGCGGCCCGCAAAACCCTGGATGGCTAGCCGCCACCCACCGCCACCACGATCTCCAGCGCGTCGCCGTCGGCGAGCGCAGTGCTGGCGTGCAGCCCCTTGGGCACGATCTCGCCGTTGCGCTCGACCGCCAGCCGCTTGCCGGTAAGCCCCATCTCGTCGAGGAGGGAAGCCACCGTGGCCGGCGCCGCCAGCGCGCGCGCCTCGCCGTTGATCCTGAGGGAAAGAAGCGGAGTCGTCGTGGAAGTCATGGCCGCAAGTTTACCACGCACCCCGTTGCCCCCGCCCGCGCCGATGCGTACAATCCAGGCCTCCCGAGCGGGCGTCGTATAATGGTAATACCTCAGCTTCCCAAGCTGATGCCGTGGGTTCGATTCCCATCGCCCGCTCCACATCGGATTCCAGCAGGTCGTTGATCTGCAAGCAAAAAAGCCAACCTGCGAGGGTTGGCTTTTTTGTTGTCTGGTCGATATCTGGTCGGAGGTGGGTAGGGCGCCATCTAAGTGCGTCTAGCGCTTTCCAACCGACATTGATCGGCGTTCGTCCTTTGAGAGCGCAGATCGCAAACTAGAAGTGGCGCTTTTGCACTTCTGTACGAACGAGGCTCGCCCCTCTCTCGATGGGCCGAGCAATGCATCCTCGTCATCCCGCACCCCACCGGGCATAATCGAAGAGGGCACGCCTACGAACAACAAAGCACTGAGAGACCCATGACGCGACCCTCCATCAAGCCACTTACTTTCGTCGACGCCTTTGCAGGGTGTGGAGGATTATCCCTTGGATTGATGCAGGCGGGCTTGACAGGCCGCTTTGCGATTGAGCGCGACAAGTTCGCCTTCGCCACCCTTAAAGCTAACCTTTTGGCAACAGGGGCTACATACAGGTACGTTTGGCCACACTGGCTCCCCCAGGAGCCGACCGGCATCGTCGAATTTCTCAGCAACTACCGAGAGCAGCTCGAAGAAATCTCGGGTAGCGTCGACGTGCTAGTTGGCGGGCCTCCGTGCCAAGGTTTCTCCAGTGCGGGCCGCCGGCAGCATGATGACCCACGCAATCAGCTGTTTGCCTCTTATTTGAGCTTGGTCGACATCATCAAGCCTAAGGTAGTCTTGATCGAGAACGTCCGAGGGTTCACTCTCGATTTCACCACTGGCGACGAGATCAAGAACTTTTCACAAGCCCTCAAGGCACGATTGTCTGACACCTACACGGTCTATGAACAACTACTAAACGTCTCGATCTTTGGCGTTCCACAGGCGCGCACGCGATACTTCATCCTTGCATTCCGCTCAGAATTGAATGTGCCGAATCCTTTCACACACCTTCAAAGCCGACTTCCTTCTTTTTTGCGTTCCCTACGCCTGACCGCACCGGTATCGTCAGAGGCGGCCATTTCTGATCTTGAGGTTGGTCGAAACGGAACTCAACCATCGATGGAGAACAAAGGCTTTGAAGAAACCCGTTACACGGCCCCACTTACGCGTTATCAAAAGTTGATGAATGCCGGGTGCAAAGCCCCCACTGATTTGCGTCTCGCGCGTCACTCCAAGGAAATTGCAGGTCGCTTCAAAGAGATCATCGAGTTAAGCCACGCAGAAGGCCGTTTGAATACCAGCATTGGGGCTGAAATGCGCGCACGCTTTGGCATCAAAAAGATGGCGCTGCGGGTGCTCGATCCCGATCGCCCGTCTCCAACGATCACGAGCATGCCGGACGACCTCTTGCACTATTCGGAGCCTCGCACGCTGACGGTTCGCGAGAACGCACGGCTGCAAACCTTTCCGGACTGGTACTCATTTCAAGGAAAGTACACAACTGGCGGCCACCTTCGAAGGCAAGAGGTACCTCGCTTCACGCAAGTCGCCAACGCGGTACCGCCACTTGTGGCTCGCGCGATCGGGGAAACGTTAGCAGATCTGCTTAGAAGCC
>JAKLLO010000180.1 GCA_023150095.1 Zoogloea sp.
GCGCGTCGGCAAGACGCTGGCCTACCAGCGGGCCTACGACGCGGCGTGGCAGCGCCTGTTTCCCGGCCAGCCGCGCGTGAGCCTGCCCGGCGCCAAGGCGCAGGGTGCCGGCAACACCGGCTCCGGGCGCCTGGCGGTCTTCGTCAAGGCCGACTGCGCACCGTGCGCGCAGCGCGTGCAGCAGTTGCAGGCGGCCGGCACGGCCTTCGACCTCTACATGGTCGGCAGCCGTCAGGACGACGCGCGCATCCGGCAGTGGGCCACCCAGGCGGGCATCGACCCGGCCAGGGTGCGCGCCCGCACCATCACGCTCAACCACGATGCGGGGCGCTGGCTGTCGCTCGGCCTCCCCGGCGATCTGCCGGCCGTGGTGCGCGAGGTGAACGGCCAATGGCAGCGGCAATAGGTACTCCGGGCCGGGAGCGTCGGCCATCCCGCGTCGCCATCCGCTGTACCGGCGCCGTGCTGCTGCTCGCCACCGGCGGCTGGGCGTTGGCCGCCCTGGCGCGGGAAGTGCCGCCGCCGGCCTATCAACTGGCGGCGCATCGTGCAGACGTGCCGGCGGCGGTGCTGTACGCGGTGGCCTTGCAGGAGAGCGGCGCCATGCTGCGCGGGCGCCTGATCCCCTGGCCGTGGTCGCTCAACGTCGCCGGCACGCCGCAGCGCTATGCCACCCGCGCCGAGGCCTGCGCGGGGCTGCACCGTGCGCTCGCCCACACGCCGGCCAATCGCATCGACGCCGGTCTCGGCCAGGTCAATCTCGGCTACCACGCGCATCGCTACACGCAGCCCTGCGAGCTGCTGGACCCGTACCGCAATCTCGCCGTCGCCGCGGAAATCCTGCGCGAACAGCACACGCCGGGCGAGGACTGGCTGCTTGCCATCGGCCGCTACCACCGGCCCGCCGGCGGGGCACCCGCAGCGCGCTACCGGCGCAGTGTGCATCGGCACCTGACCCGCGTGATCGACCCCGGCGTTCCCGTTCCAACCCTTCAGGTCACCACGCCATGAACCACATCGTCCTCATCGGCGCCATCGCGCTGCTGCCCACGACCACGGTCTTCGCCCAGATCGCCTCCGCGCCGCTGATCGTCGTCGAAGACCGCGGCGGCGACTCCGCGCTGCCGTACTACCAGTCGCTGAATCCTCAGCCGGACCAGGCCACGCCGCCGGCCCCGATGCCAGCCCCGCGCGTGGGCAACGCGGCCGACGCCGAAGCCGCCATGCTGCCGGTGCGCTCGACGCAACTGTCGCCGGGCGAGGTGCAGCGCCGCGTCATCCGGGCGCCGGGCCTGACGGCGCTGTTCCTGGTCGGCGACGACGAGCGGTCGCGTGCCTGGCTGCGGCAGCGGCAGGCGGCGCTGCGCGAGCTGCAGGCCGTGGGCCTGGTGGTCAACGTGGAGTCGATGGCCGCGCTGACGGCGCTGCGCAGGCTGGCTCCTGGCCTGACCCTCTCGCCGGTCTCCGGCGACGACCTGGCCCAGCGCCTGGGCCTGCGCCACTACCCGGTGCTCATCACGTCCACCGGCGTCGAGCAGTAGGTGCGCAAATGGCCCAACCGCATGCGGTCGAGGTGCTGCTGCGGCCAGCGGTGGAGCTTTATACCGTGGCGGTCTGCACCGGCGCCGCGATTCTGTGCCTGGTGGCACCGTGGTCGCTCGCGCTGAACCCGCTGCTCGGCCTGGGCTCGGCGCTGGCCTTCCTGACCTTCGGCGCGATTCGCCTGCGCGATGCCTGGGCGATCCTGCGCCATCGCCGCAACATCCGCCGCCTGCCGCGCTACGTGATGACCAGCCGCGACGTGCCGGTGAGTCAGCAACGGCTGTTCGTCGGCCGGGGCTTTCGCTGGGAGCAGCGGCACACGCACCGGCTGATGCAGACCTACCGGCCGGAGTTCCGCCGCTATGTCGAGCCGACGGCGATCTACCGGGCCGCCCGGCGGCTGGAGGAGCGGCTTGAGTTCGCGCCGTTTCCCGTCTCGAAGCTGGCGCGCGCGCTGGCCTGGGACAGCCCGCTCAACCCGGCGCGGCCGCTGCCGCCGGTCGGCGGAATGCCGCGCCTGCATGGCATCGAACCGGCCGAGGTCGACGTCACCCTGCCGCTGGGCGAGCGCGTCGGCCACACCCTGGTGCTGGGCACCACGCGCGTGGGCAAGACGCGGCTGGCCGAGTTGTTCATCACGCAAGACATCCGCCGCAAGGTCCGCGGCGAGCACGAGGTGGTGATCGTCTTCGACCCCAAGGGCGATGCGGACCTGTTGAAGCGCATGTACGTCGAGGCCAAGCGCGCCGGGCGCGAAGGCGAGTTTTACGTCTTCCATCTGGGCTGGCCGGACATCTCGGCGCGCTACAACGCCGTGGGCCGGTTCGGGCGGATCTCCGAGGTGGCCACGCGCATCGCCGGACAGCTCTCGGGCGAAGGCAACAGCGCCGCGTTCCGCGAATTCGCCTGGCGCTTCGTCAACATCATCGCGCGCGCCCTGGTCGAGCTGGGGCAGCGGCCGGACTACCTGCTGATCCAGCGCCACGTCATCAACATCGACGCGCTGTTCATCGAGTACGCCCAGCACTACTTCGCCAGGAACGAGCCGAAGGCCTGGGAGGTCATCGTCCAGCTCGAAGCGAAGCTGAACGACAAGAACATCCCGCGCAACATGATCGGGCGCGAGAAGCGCGTGGTGGCCCTCGAACAGTACCTGTCCCAGGTGCGCATCTATGACCCGGTGCTCGACGGCCTGCGCAGCGCCGTGCGCTACGACCGGACGTACTTCGACAAGATCGTCGCTTCGCTGCTGCCGCTGCTGGAGAAGCTCACCACCGGCAAGATCGCGCAACTGCTCGCACCGAACTATTCCGACCTGTCCGACCCGCGGCCGATCTTCGACTGGATGCAGGTCATCCGCAAACGCGCGGTGGTCTACGTGGGGCTGGATGCGCTGTCCGACGCCGAAGTCGCGGCGGCGGTGGGCAACTCGATGTTCAGCGATCTGGTCTCGGTCGCCGGCCACATCTACAAGTTCGGCATCGACGACGGGCTGCCCGGCGCCGCGGCGGGCGCCAAGATTCCGATCAACGTCCACGCCGACGAATTCAATGAACTCATGGGCGACGAGTTCATCCCGATGGTCAACAAGGGCGGCGGTGCCGGCTTGCAGGTGACGGCCTACACGCAGACCTTGAGCGACATCGAGGCGCGCATCGGCAATCGCGCCAAGGCCGGCCAGGTGGTCGGCAACTTCAACAATCTGTTCATGCTGCGCGTGCGCGAGACCGCCACCGCCGAACTGCTAACGCGACAACTGCCCAAGGTCGAGGTGTACGCCACGGCACTGATGAGCGGCGCCACCGACAGCTCCGACCCGCACGGCAATACCGCGTTCACGTCCAACACGCAGGACCGCATCAGCACGACCAGCGTGCCGTTGATCGAGCCCGCGCATGTGGTGGCGCTACCGAAGGGGCAGTGCTTCGCGCTGATCGAGGGCGGCAACCTCTGGAAAGTCCGCATGCCGCTGCCGGCACCCGATCCCGACGAAGCCATGCCGAAGGATCTGCAGGAGCTGGCCGGCTACATGCGGCAGCACTACGTCGAGGCAGGAGACTGGTGGGAGAACCAGGGCATCCCCGGCCTGCAGGACAAGGCGCTGCCCGACGACCTGCTGGACGACTTCAAGCAGATGGCCGCCGCTGAAGAGGCCGAAGCATGAGCGACCCGGCCGTCGCGGCCCAACGCCAGCAGCAACGACAGCAAGGCCTGATCGCCGGCCTGGTCACGCTGCCGTTCCGCTTCTTCGGCGTGCTCTGCGGCGCGCTGCTGCTGTGCATCCTGATCGAGTGCGTCGGCATGCACTTCTTCTGGCCCGATCAGGGCTGGCGCCACGCGCAGGGCATGCTGCACTATGAGCTGGATCAGCTCTCCACGCATTTCACGCGCAGCGCACTCGTGCAGGAGCCGGGGCGCACGGCGCACCGGCTGGTCGAGCAGGGCTACGACTGGCTGTTCGTGAAAAGCGGTCTGCTGGACTGGATACGCGACGCCTCGACGCAGGCCAGCGCCGGCAGCCATCGCCCGACCAAGGATTTCCGCTACTACATCGGCTTGGTCTACGTGAACGTGGAGAGCTACCTGATCGCGGCGGCCTACACGACGCTGGTCTTTCTCGTGCGGCTGCTGGTGCTGTGCCTGACCCTGCCACTGTTCCTGATGGCCGCCTTCGTCGGGCTGGTGGACGGCCTGGTGCGCCGGGACATCCGCCGCTTCGGCGCGGGACGCGAGTCGGGGTTCATCTATCACCGCGCCAGGGCCAGCCTGATCCCGCTGGCCGTACTGCCGTGGGTGACTTACCTGGCACTGCCGGTCAGCGTGAACCCGTTGCTGATCCTGCTGCCCAGCGCCGCATTGCTCGGCGTGGCGGTGTGCATTGCGGCGGCAACGTTCAAGAAGTACCTGTAGCTGCAGCCCTGCGCCAGGTCAGATAAACGATGCCATAGTTTCGGTGCTCTGCTTCGTCAAGAACGTCAGCATTGGCGCGAACAAACACGTTTCAAGCAATCTTCTTCTGCCTGTCTCGCAGAGACGCGGCCCAGTCCTTCAAAGCCTGGATGTCCTGAAAGAGATCAGTAGGTGGTGGCGGCGCGGCATTCCTACCGCTGGACGGATCGTGTGCGTCAACAATGTCGCAGCACTTCTTGAATCCGGCGGCGAAAGCATCGCAGTCAGCCTCGTTGAGCGCACTGACCTTCTTCAGGTCCTTGGCGTTGATGTAGTCCCTGTGGCGTTGAATAACGCGGACGAAAGCGATGTCCTCCAGGCCGCGCTCCCATGTGGCGCGCAGCGAGTTGTAGAGCTTTGCCACCTCGACCGCGTACTCGTCTTCCTGGTTGTTGTCATGCAGCAGCTTTGCCGCACGCGCCGCCTTCTCCAGCTTGTCGATGCGATCTTCGACGCTCTGGGCCTTCCAGGGCAGGCCGTCGGCCACCATACCGG
Source organism: Zoogloea sp. (assembly GCA_023150095.1). Taxonomy (GTDB): domain Bacteria; phylum Pseudomonadota; class Gammaproteobacteria; order Burkholderiales; family Rhodocyclaceae; genus Zoogloea. The sequence continues at coordinate 4,987 of JAKLLO010000180.1, forward strand.
CTCCCGCGGCGCCACGACTGAGCGTCGTGAGCCGCACGGCCTGCCCGGTCTTCGTCGCGTGGTCATTCAGATCGTTCACGAACACCAGATCATGCGTGAAGACGATGACCTGGCGGTTCTCCGCTTCTTCCACGAGACGCTTGGCCACCTGCCCGCGCCAGCGATGGTCCAATGAGGACACCGGGTCATCGAAGACCAGAGCAGAGCGGTGCATCGCGGTGGCAAGCTCGGTCATGAAGGCGGCCAGCGCCACGCAGGTCTTTTCCCCTTCGCTCAGGATTTCGTGGACCTTGGCATCCGGCTTGGCGAAGAGGCGCACCTGATACTGCGGTGAGCCGTTCGACATAAGGCAGCCCATGGATGTCCGCATCGTCCAGGATGGAAAGAATCCAGTCGTCGGCAGCATCGATGCGATCCAGATTCCATTCGGCTCCGCAGACAGTTCCATCGCGTGTGCTCACAACGGTCAGCGAGCGACATTGGGAAAACGAGGCTGTCTTCAGGCCAAGGCCGAAGCGCCCAAGATCCTTCGGCGACCGATGCTGCCTGGGGTTGCCGGTCCCATGACGCATCGCATCGAGCAGCTCGTCTTCCGTCATCCCCCTGCCGTTGTCGAGGATGGGTGTACTGCTCAGTGCGGTTGCCCGCGAAGACGTAGTTGTCGGGAAACGTCTGGAGCCGTGCTGCTTCCCTGACCGTGAGACTTCTGCATTGGGAGGGGTCGTAGTGGATGTAGTAGTGCCCGTCCTTGGCAATGTGAGCCACCACCGTGGTGGACGGTTCGTTCCTGCACTGCACGCGGAACCGATCCTTGAACGGGATCGTTTCGGATTCCCGATCGACATGCACATTGATGTGATCGGGAAGCAGCTTGGGAGGGAACACATCCAGCCGTGGGCAATATCCCCATAAATGAGCGAAGCTGGCCGAGAAAAGATAGCGAGCAAGATCGGATGCCATGTGCGCGCGCGCTTCATGCTGACAGACACCACCCAGGCTTCGGTCGTGAAGCCATTGCTGAAGCTCGGTCGGCTTCTTCGGCCTTCTGTAGCCTCGTGAAATGAAGGCGCCACCGGTCGTGGTGCTGGTTGCCGCAGCGGCAAAGGCACGCATTGTCCCGATCATGACGGACTCGTTTTCTGTCCTCCATCCCTTGACGTAAGAGGGGCCAGCCTGAACAGCCTTGCGCCATGCCTCCACTGAATCGCCACGCGACAGCTTGCTGCGGATTCGGGGAAGATCGTCAATGGCCTGTTTGACCGTGACAGGCCTCGCTACTGGTGCCAGCAACTGGTGTTGAGGCATGTCCAGCCCCTTTCTCACTCCGAGCAGAATCACGCGATGCCTGCTTTGCGGGATCCCATGGCGCTCAGAATGGATAAGGTAGTCGGTGGGTTCCAGCGAACTGCCGTCGCCCTTCTTGGTGAAGGATCGGATCTCATATTCGAGCCCCTCGGTCGGCATCGAAAGATCCGCAATGATCTTCTCGAACATTGGGTCGCCGGAGTGCTTCGAGGAAAGCAGACCCTTGACATTTTCCATCACGAAGATGGTGGGCTTGTGCACTTGGATGATTCTCAGGTATTCCCTGTAGAGGAAGTGCTTTTCATCCTTGTGAAAGTCCTTGTCGTTGGCGCGTCTGGAGCGCCCCGCCAGCGAATACGCCTGGCAGGGCGGGCCGCCGATCAGCACCCAGGTTTCCTGCCCCTTCAGTGCAGCGCGAATTTCCCTATCAATACTGGCTTCGTCGGACTTGCCAAGCTCTAGGCACCTCGCTTCGGCGGCAGCATGCTCGAAGGCGCTGGCCACGGCAGGGATCCTGCGGAAAGCGGCCTCATCGATCTCGCCTCGTATGTAGCTGTAGTAGTGCTTGACGTCCTTGGTGCCACGCAAACGCCTGAACACTGCCCTGAGCGTCAGCGTGCGATGTGCGACAGCATCCTTTTCAATGGAAAGGGCGATCTCGAAGAATGGCTGCCGTTTGTGGCCCTGCAGGGAAGCAAATCCTTCCCCGAGCCCTCCTGGGCCAGCAAAAAGATCAATTATGGGAACTGGCACGCCAGCAATCCTCCCCTTGGTTCTTTCCCGAATGTGATTCGGTTGCTGATTTGGTGCACGCTCACTCTGCCTCCGGCTTCTTCTTGCTGATGCTTTCGGCGATCCACCGATCCAGCTCCGAGCGGCGAAAGCGCCAGGTTCCCCCAAGCTTGAACGCCGGAATCTCGCCTTTCTGGGCAAGGCGATAGACCGTCCGTTTCCCGGCTTTGAGGTAGGCCGCGACCTCCTCAAGCGTGAGGATCTCGCTCTCGACTTCAGTCATCCGGAAACCATCCGATCTGGCCTTTCGTTGATTACGATTGCCAAGTTTAGCCAATTCTACCAAGCTGCGGTAGGTGCTGGCCAACTCCACAATCCCGGGAGCATTGGACGGTTGATCGCCAGCTCGCCCCGGAAATCCGGTCATGCCGTAGTTCCCATTCCCTGCGGCGCAAAGCGAGAGCGCGCCACAGCATCTGGCCATCCGCTTCAACGGGGAATGGCACGATGGGACAGACCAACCGCCGCGCATCCGCATGGCCTTCGCTGGCCGTGCTGTTGGCCGTGTTGCTCTCGGCCATGCAACCCGCCATCGCCGACGACACCCCGGAGCGTGAGCAGCTCGCCGCGCTCGCCCGCCAACTCGACCTGATCGACCGCCTCGCCGAGCACGCCGCCCATACCGCTCCGCAGGAACGCGCCCGCTACCACTTCGACTACGCCCGGCTGCGCGCGGACCTGAAGCGCGTTCGCGCCGGCCTGCAGGACTACCTCGTGCCCCAGCGTGCCCAGCCGCGCGATCCCGTCCCGCTGGTCGGCGATTACGTCCGCCGTGACCGCGCCGACGACGAGGACGAGGAGCCATCGCCATGACGCCCTCTGCCGATCAGGTCGCCGCCTTCCAGGCCAACGGCGGCTTTGCGCCTTCGGCCGTCTCTGCCGTGGTGCTGGGCTTCGTGTTCGCCGTGTTGCTGCTGTGGGGCGTGTGGGCCATGCGCACCGCCTACGTCGGCTGGGCCGAGCACCGCATCACCGAACGTCAGTTCCTCGCCGTCGTCGTGCGCTTCGTGGCG
>JAKLLO010000181.1 GCA_023150095.1 Zoogloea sp.
GCGCCGGTGTGCCCGCCGATGCCGTGCAGGAACTGATCTTCGGCTGTGTGCTGCCCGCCGGCCTCGGTCAGGCCCCGGCCCGCCAGGCTGCTCTCAACGGCGGCCTGGCCCTCAGCGCCGGCTGTACCACCATCAACAAGGTGTGTGGCTCCGGCATGAAGGCCACCCTGCTGGCCCACGACCTGCTGGTGTCCGGCAGCGTCGAAGTGGCCGTTGCCGGTGGCATGGAGTCCATGTCCAACGCCCCCTACATGCTGCCCAAGGCCCGCGGCGGCATGCGCCTGGGCCACGGCCAGGTGCTCGACCACATGTTCTTCGACGGCCTGGAAGACCGCTACGGCAAGGAAACCAACGGCCGCCTGATGGGCACCTTCGCCGAAGACTGTGCCGGCAACTACGGTTTCACCCGTGAAGAGCAGGACGCCTGGGCCATCACCTCCACCACCCGCGCCCAGGCCGCCATCAAGGGCGGCGCCTTCCAGTGGGAGATCGCCCCCGTCACCGTGGCCGGCCGCAAGGGCGACGTGACCATCGCCGACGACGAGCAGCCGCCCAAGGCCAGCATCGACAAGATCCCCAGCCTCAAGCCGGCCTTCAAGAAGGACGGCACCGTGACCGCCGCCAACTCCAGCTCCATCTCCGACGGCGCCGCCGCCCTGGTGCTGATGCGCGCCTCCACCGCCGACAAGCTCGGCGCCAAGCCCATCGCCCGCATCGTCGGCCACACCAACCACGCCGGCCTGCCCGCCAACTTCCCCACCGCCCCGGTGGGCGCCATGCAGAAGCTCCTCGACAAGGCTGGCTGGGCTGCCGGTGACGTGGACCTGTGGGAAATCAACGAAGCCTTCGCCGTCGTCACCATGGCCGCCATCCGCGACCTGGCCCTCGACCCGGCCAAGGTGAACATCCACGGCGGCGCCTGCGCCCTGGGCCACCCCATCGGCGCCTCCGGTGCCCGCATCATCGTCACCCTGCTCGGCGCCCTCAAGAAGACCGGCGGCAAGCGCGGCGTCGCCAGCCTGTGCATCGGCGGCGGCGAAGCCACGGCCCTGGCCGTGGAGATGCTGTAAGGCAGCAAGCCTTCCGGAATGTCGGGTTACGCCCTGCGGGCTAACCCGACCTACGGATCGGCAACGAAGTACCTGCGATCCGGGCACCAAGCCCCAGAAAAAGCTCGGTGCCCGGCCAAAGCCCGTCTGATCCGCCGAGCAGCACAGCGCCAGTCGGGGCAGTCCGGCGTCGCTGTCTGAGCCCGAAGGGCGAGTTCGCGACGTCGGCCGGCTGGCGCGAGCAGCACAGGGGAGTCATTCGCACAGCGAATGACCGGTGAAGCCGGGTCGCCTTCTTTGCCTACTTTCTTGGCGACGCAAGAAAGTAGGTCGCCCGCCGGGGGCGAACACCCCGGCCAACGCAAGACGAAACACGGGAAAGCCGTCCCTCGGCAGCACACGGGTAAAACGGCCAAGGGCGACTGAAGTCGCCCCTACAGCAGCCCAACGCGGCCACATGCAGCACGCCAGCCCGGACGGCCCCACGAACAACGCAACCCAGAATTCAAAGGACACCGCACCATGATCCTCACCCAAGAACAGGAAATGATCCGCGACTCCATGCGCGCCTTCGCCCAGGAGCGCCTCGCCCCCTTCGCCGCCGAATGGGACAAGCACCACACCTTCCCCGCCCAGGCCCTCAAGGAACTCGGCGAGCTGGGCGCGATGGGCATGTGCGTGCCCGAAGAGTGGGGCGGCGCCGGCATGGACTACATGAGCCTGGTGCTCACCCTCGAAGAGATCGCCGCCGGTGACGGCGCCACCTCCACCATCGTCTCGGTGCAGAACTCGCTCGCCTGTGGCATCACCCAGAAATACGGCACCGACCAGCAGAAGGAAGAATGGCTCAAGCCGCTCGCCCGCGGCGAGAAGCTCGGCTGCTTCTGCCTGACCGAACCCCACACCGGCTCCGACGCCGGCGCCATCACCACCCGCGCCGACCGCGACGGCGACAGCTTCGTGCTGAACGGCGTCAAGCAGTTCATCACCACCGGCAAGCACGCCCACATGGCCATCGTCTTCGCCGTCACCGACAAGGCTGCCGGCAAGAAGGGCATCTCCTGCTTCCTGATCCCGACCAGCACCCCCGGCTTCATCGTCGGCCGCACCGAGGACAAGATGGGCCAGCACGCCTCCGACACCGTGCAGATCATTCTCGAGAACTGCCGCGTGCCCGCCAGCGCGCTGCTCGGCAAGGAAGGCGAAGGCTACAAGATCGCCCTCTCCAACCTGGAAGCCGGCCGCATCGGCATCGCCGCCCAGAGCATCGGCATGGCCCGCGCCGCCTTCGAAGCCGCCGTGCGCTACGCCAAGGAACGTGTGACCTTCGGCGTGCCCATCATCGAGCACCAGGCCGTCAACTTCCGCCTGGCCGACATGAACACCCTGCTCGACGCCGCCCGCCTGATGGTGTGGCGTGCCGCCCAGCTCAAGGACGCCGGCAAGCCCTGCCTGAAGGAAGCCTCGATGGCCAAGATGTTCGCCTCCGAAGCCGCCGAGAAGATCGCCTCCGACGCCATCCAGATCCACGGCGGCGTCGGCTACACCAGCGACTTCCCGGTCGAGCGCATCTACCGCGACGTGCGCATCTGCCAGATCTACGAAGGCGCCAACGACATCCAGCGGCTCGTCATCGGCCGCTCCATCGCCGCCGAGTAAAGGGCGCAGCAATCGCGAAGCCGAAACCGTAGGGTGCGGCTTCAGCCGCCCGCGGACTTCGATCAAGCATCTACCGGTGATCGACGTACGGACGGGCGACTGAAGTCGCCCCTACAGAAAAAAGCCCGTCCAGAACGCCCCGAGAACCCCGAAGAAGCTCGGTGCCCGACCAAAGCCCGTCTGATCCGCCGAGCAGCGCAGCAACGGGCGGGGCCTTCCGGCGCAGCTGTCTGAGCCCGAAGGGCGAGTTCTGCGCCGGCCGCCCGTTGTGAGCAGCGCAGGGAAGTCGGCCGAAGGCCGACCGGTGAAGCCGGGTCGCCTTCTTTGCTTCCTTTCTTGGCGACGCAAGAAAGGAAGTCGCCCGCCGGGGCGAGACCCGGCCAACGGCGCATCCAACAAGCACCGCATACAAAAATAAAGGAGACAACAAAATGGGCCCCCTCCACGGCATCAAAGTCGTCGAATTCGCCGCCCTCGGCCCCTGCCCCATGGCCGCGATGATCCTCGCCGACCTGGGCGCCGAAGTCGTCCGCATCGAACGCAAGCCCGCCCCCGGCGCCAAGCCGGCGTCCGACCTGTTCGACCCGACCATCGACATCCTCAACAGATCCCGCCGCGTCGTCACGCTCGATCTCAAGAAGCCCGAAGGCCTCGCCGCCGCCCGTGAGCTGGTCGCCAAGGCCGACATCCTTGTCGAAGGCTACCGCCCCGGCGTGATGGAGCGCCTGGGCGTGGGGCCGGACGAGAGCCTCAACGCCAACCCGCGCCTCGTCTATGGCCGCATGACCGGCTGGGGCCAGACCGGCCCGCTCGCCTCCACCGCCGGGCACGACATCAACTACCTGTCGCTCTCGGGCGCGCTGCACGCCATCGGCGAGCCCGGCGGCAAGCCGGTAGTGCCCCTCAACCTGGTGGCCGACTGCGGCGGCGGCGCGATGCTGCTGGTGGTCGGCGTGCTGGCCGCGCTCACCGAAGCGCGCAGCTCCGGCAAGGGCCAGGTGGTGGATGCGGCGATGACCGACGGCTCCGCGCTGCTGATGACCATGATGTACACCCTCAAGGCCATGGGCCAGTGGGGGCAGACGCGCGGCAGCAACCTGCTGGACGGCGGCGCCCACTTTTACGACACCTACCGCTGTGCCGACGGCAATTACGTTTCCATAGGCCCCATCGAGCCCCAGTTCTACGCGCTCTTCCTGCAGAAGGCCGGCATCAGCGATCCGGATTTCAACCAGCAGTGGGATCGCAGCCGCTGGCCGGAACTCAAGACCCGCGTCGCCGCGCATCTGGTCACCCGCACCCGCGACGAATGGTGCGCGGTGTTCGACGGCAGCGACGCCTGCGTGGCACCCGTTCTGGACATGGACGAAGCGCCCGAACACCCGCACAATCGGGCCCGCGGCACCTTCATCGAAGTTGGCGGCGTCATTCAACCGGCGCCGGCCCCCCGCTTCAGCCGCAGCACCCCGGCCACGCCCCGCGCGCCGCAGGTCGGCGCCACGGGCGAAGACGTGCTCGCCGACTGGGGCTTCACCCCCGACGCCATCGACGGCCTGCGCCGTGCCGGGGCGATCTGATCAACTAAAAGACATCTGGAGGACACATGGAATATCAGAACATCATCGTCGAGACCCGTGGCAAGGTCGGCTTCATCACCCTCAACCGCCCCAAGGCCCTCAACGCCCTCAACGACGCCCTCGTCGATGAACTGGGCGTGGCGCTGGATGGCTTCGAGGCCGACGAGAACATCGGCTGCGTGGTCATCACCGGCTCCGAGAAGGCCTTCGCCGCCGGCGCCGACATCGGCATGATGGCCAAGTTCAGCTACATGGACGCCTACAAGGGCGACTACATCACCCGCAACTGGGAGCGCCTCAAGACCTTCCGCAAGCCGGTGATCGCCGCGGTGGCCGGCTTCGCGCTGGGTGGTGGCTGTGAGCTCGCCATGAGCTGCGACATGATCTTCGCCGCCGACACCGCCAAGTTCGGCCAGCCCGAAGTGAAGCTCGGCACCCTGCCGGGCGCCGGCGGCACCCAGCGCCTGCCCCGCGCCGTGGGCAAGGCCAAGGCCATGGACCTGTGCCTCACCGCCCGCATGATGGACGCTGCCGAAGCTGAAAAAGCCGGTCTCGTCGCCCGCGTGATCCCCGCCGACAAGCTGGTGGAAGAAGCCCTCGCCGCCGCCGCCACCATCGCCAGCTATTCCCTGCCCGTCATCATGATGATCAAGGAATCCATCAACCGCAGCTTCGAATCCGGCCTCAACGAAGGCCTGCTCTTCGAGCGCCGCAGCTTCCACGCCAGCTTCGCCCTCGACGACCAGAAGGAAGGCATGGCCGCCTTCGTCGAAAAGCGCAAGGCCGAGTTCAAGAACCAGTAATCACCGCGCAGCGGCAAAAGGCAAAGGGGGCTGCGGCCCCCTTTTTACATCCTCAGGCACACCCTGCCGCGCGTCTCAGCGCCCTCTGCGCAGCAACCCCCGCACGCGGCGCGCAAAGTCCTTCGAATCCACCAGCGCCAGGCAGCCCGGCAGCTTCACTGCGAAGCCGGAACTCACTCGAGGAGGCCCCCCACCGGAACGCCCTGGGCCGTGTCTTCAACCCAGAACACGACCCCATAGCCACTGATGCGGTAGCGCACCCGGTACACCTTGCCCGCCTGGGCATCGAACCACACGCGGCCATCGGCATACTGGTTCAGATGGACATATCTGACATCGAGCTCCTGACGGCCGGGCAAGACATACGCCTCGGTCGGATAAGGGTGCAGCTGCCCACCGAGCAGCGCCTTCGTGTCGGACAGGCTTTCGCCATTGATCCTGACCAGGTAGATCTTGCGATCGAAGCCGGGCGCGATTGCGCCATACACGTCTTCAGAGTCGGTTGAAACCCTGGCCTCCTTTTCGGGAGACAAACGCTCCCCCGGGTAGAGCTGACGTGGCTGTGCAGCACAGCCCACGAGAAGCAACAGCAACATGAGAGTCAAAAGGCGGTTCATGCTCACGCTCCTTCCAGACTGCAGTTGAGAACCCCATATCCGGATAAGACTCTGGAGCACCCCCGAGAAAAGAACAATGCGTTTGATCAAGAACAGATGCATCGGCTACGCCTCAGGGCACGGCCGCCACAACCCGGGCTTTCAACGCAAGGCCACCCAGGCAAACACACCAAGGCAACAAGCCCCGGGCCGGGCTACGCGGCAATCGCCGCGCACCCCGGCGCTCGATCTACCCCGCTCAGCCCTTGCGGCGGCGGCGGGCGGCCAGCAGTGCGACGCCGCCCATCACCAGCCCGAGGCTGGCAGGCTCGGGGACCTGCTGCACGTTCGCGGGGATCTCCTGCACGTTCATGAAGTCGAGGGTGACCGAGGTGTAGTTGGCGGTGATCGAGATGGCACGCCCGGCGGGGGTGCCCGGGAGAACCAGCACCGCCGCGGTCGGCAGGGGCGTCGTGCCCTGGTCGAACATGTACATCAGCCCGTCGTCAAGGCCGACGCCGGCACCGATGGTCGCCGACCCGATGACGTACTCCAGGCCCAGGCCGAGGCTTTGCGAGAACAGGAGATCGTTGAAATCCATCGAAAGGTCGGGCATCTGGCTGCCGCCGGTGTAGCGGAGGCCGAAATCGCTGATCTCGCTGTGCCCGCGCAGCGTGGAGATCACACCATCGGCGTTGAGGTCGCGGCCGGTGAAATAGCCACTGACCGCCCCACCGTCGGCAAAGCCGGTCTGGCTGAACGAATAGGTGGCGGCCTGGGCCGGCGCACAGATTGCCGCGAGGCCGAGGCAGGCTGCGACGGCGAGCATTTTGTTGGGCAGACGATTCATTTTATTTTCCTGACAATTGATTGGGGGCTGCGCGTTTCTTGGCGCGCGGAAACCACAAGGGCAAGCCTCCATAGCAATCGCAATGCCAGCGTCGATATCCTCCTGTTTTTAAAAGCTACCCAATACGGTAGCGGCGAAAATGCAATAAGCGTGAAAAGAAACCCGACTTGTGCACTCGCACAATGGCCGTGGCACTCACGCCTGAACGCCGCTCACAGCCCCCGCCAGCGCGCAAAAGGCCACCACCGCCACCGACGGCACCCGCCCCACCACCAGCAGGCCGTAGGCCGCCAGCGCCAGGCAGAAATCCGCCCGCGAATGGATGGCACCGGCCCACACCGGGTCGTACAGCGCCGCGCCGAGGATGCCCACCACCGCCGCGTTCACGCCCGCCAGCGCCCGGCGGATGCCGTCGCGGTGGCGCAGGGCTTCCCAGAACGGCAGCGCACCGACGATCAGCAAAAAGGCCGGCACGAAGATCGCCAGCAGCAGGACAAGGCCGCCGGCCCAGCCCCCCAGCGGCGGCCCCATCGCCGCGCCCAGGTAGGCCGCAAAGGTGAACAGCGGCCCCGGCACCGCCTGCGCCGCCCCGTAGCCGGCCAGGAAGGCCTCGTTGCTCACCCACCCCGGCGGCACCACGCCCGCCTGCAGCAGCGGCAGCATCACATGCCCGCCGCCGAACACCAGCGCGCCGGCCTTGAAGAACACCGCCACCATCGCCAGCCCCACCCCGCCGGTGAACGCGGCAAGCAGCGGCAGCAGCACCAGCAGCAGCCCGCACAAGGCCAGCAGCGCCGCGCCCTGGCGCCGGCTCACGCCGTAATCGAGGTGCGCCGCCGCCGGCAAGGGCGTCACCGGCAAGGCCCCGCGCGCCACCAGGCCCCCCAAGGCAATCGCCCCGAGCTGCCCGCCCGCCCCGGGCAGCAGCACCGCCACCCCGGCCGCCGCCAGCGCGATGCCGGCCCGCAGGCGATCGGGGCACAGCGACTTCGCCATCCCCCACACCGCCTGGGCCACCACCGCCACCGCCACCACCTTGAGCCCGTGGATCGCCCCCGCAGCCAGCGGCCCCGCGAGCGCCTCCAGCCCCAGCGCAAAGGCGATCAGCAGCAGCGCCGAGGGCAGCGTGAAGCCCACCCAGGCCGCCAGCGCCCCCAGCCAGCCTGCCCGCCCCAGGCCCACCGCAATGCCGAACTGGCTGCTCGCCGGCCCCGGCAGAAACTGGCACAGCGCCACCAGATCGGCGTAATCCTGCTCCGCCAGCCAGCGCCGACGCTGCACGAACTCCGCATGGAAATACCCCAGGTGCGCCACCGGCCCGCCAAACGACGTCAGCCCCAGGCGCAGGAAGACCCACAACACCTCCAGCACACCGCCCCGCCGTGATCCCGCCATCCTCACCTGCCCCATCAACCCAAGTCACCGCCCCGATGCTAGCCGAGCGTGCGCCGGCGAACGTTCCATTCCCGCCGTGACAAGATGAAAGCCATCAAGGGGTCCCGAAGGACCGGGCCCCCTCGATACCCGCCTCGAACACAAAATTTCTGACACTCCCGGGTC
>JAKLLO010000182.1 GCA_023150095.1 Zoogloea sp.
TGCAGCACGTCGTAGGTCTTGTCGAGCTTGGGCAGGTAGTCGAAGCACCAGTTGTTCTCGCGGGTGGCGGCGTTGCCGTACCAGGCCTTCATCAGGCTCACGTGGAACTTGCCGTAGTTCTGCCAGTACGACAGTTGCCCCGGCCGCATGGGCTTGGGCGCCCGCTTGGCGATGTAGGCGTCGTAGTCGGTCTCCTTCTCGCCGGGCAGGGTCATGTAGCCGGGGAGCAGGTTCGACAGCAGACCCAGGTCGGTGAGGCCCTGGATGTTGGAGTGCCCGCGCAGCGCATTCACGCCACCGCCGGCCCGGCCGATGTTGCCCAGCAGCAGCTGCATCATCGCCGCGGTGCGGATGATCTGCGAGCCCACGCTGTGCTGGGTCCAGCCCAGGGCGTAGAGGATGGTCATCACCCGGTCGGGCGAGTGGGTCGAACCGAGCAGCTCGGCCACCTGCAGGAACTTGGCCTTCGGCGTGCCGCAGATGTTCTCCACCACTTCCGGCGTGTAGCGCGAGAAGTGGGTCTTCATCAGGTTCCAGACGCAGCGCGGGTTTTCCAGCGTCGGGTCGGTCTTGACGAAGCCGTCCTCGCCCATCTGGTAATCCCAGCCGGACTTGTCGTACTTGCGCTTCTCGGCGTCGTAGCCGGAGAAGAAGCCATCCTCGAAGGCGAACTCGTCCTTCACGAGGTAGCTCATGTCGGTGTAGGACTTGATGTAGTCCAGGTGCACCTTGTTGCTGGTGATCAGGTAGTTGATGACGCCGCCCAGGAAGGCGATGTCGGTGCCGGTGCGGATCGGCGCATAGACGTCAGCCAGCGCGGCGGAGCGCGTGAAACGCGGGTCCACGACCACCAGCCGGGCCTTGTTCTTCGCTTTCGCTTCGGTCACCCATTTGAAGCCGCAGGGATGGGCTTCGGCAGCGTTGCCGCCCATGATCAGGATCACGTCCGCATTCTTGATGTCGGTCCAGTGATTGGTCATGGCGCCGCGGCCATACGTCGGGGCAAGACTTGCCACCGTCGGGCCGTGTCAGACACGCGCTTGGTTATCGAATGCGAGCATTCCCAGGTTACGCACCACCTTGTGGGTGATGTAGCCGGCCTCGTTGCTGGAGGCGGAGGCGGCGAGGAAACCGGTGGTCAGCCAGCGGTTCACGGTCGCGCCATCGGCGTTCTTGGCGATGAAGTTGGCGTCGCGGTCTTCCTTGACCAGCTTGGCGATGCGCGTGAAGGCCTCGTCCCAGCTGATGCGCTTCCATTCCTTGGTGCCGGGCTCGCGCACTTCCGGGTACTTCAGCCGGTTCTTGCTGTGCACGAAGTCGAGCAGGCCAGCACCCTTCGGGCACAGCGTGCCGCGGTTGACCGGGTGATCCGGGTCGCCCTCGATGTGGATGATCTCGGCGTGGGCGTTCTTGGCCTTGTCACCCAGGCTGTACATGATGATGCCGCACCCGACCGAGCAATACGGACAGGTGTTGCGCGTTTCGGTGGTGCGCGCGAGCTTGAAGGTTCTTACCTCGGCGAGCGCCGCGGTGGGGGAGAAACCCATCGCGACCAGACTCGATCCGGTCAAGCCCCCGGCGGCCACCTTGAAGAACTGGCGCCGTGAGAGTTGCATGTTGTGTCTTCCTCCTCTGGTTGATTTGGCGACTAGCGAAAAAACTTCGTCTTGATGCATTGCAAGCGCTGCGCCAGCGTCGGCTTCCTTTTCAATCAAGGGTTTGAGGATGAAGCGAGGGTGTTTCAGGGACATTTTGTCCATCGGCTGGACAGAATGTCCCTGGTTGCGCCGCCGCCCGCCGTCCGATTCAAAAATCTGGCGCCGGGCCTGTTCACTCCGGCGGTGTCCGTCGCTATAGTCCGCCCCGCGGTCCGAGTACCGCTTCAAGCCTGATCCGCGGGGCCGCCATGTGCCGGCCCCGACAACCCAAGCCGGGGCCGTTCTCCCCCGTCCCGGCGGCTGGCGTCGCGTTGCGATGCCGTTTTGAGGAGCTGTCGATGACTTCCGTGCCCTTTGCCCGGCGCGCGCTGCTGCGTGCCTTTGCCGTTTCCGCCCTGGCCGCCGCTGCCGGCCTGCCCCTCGCCGCCCAGGCCGAGGACGTGCTGCGCGTCTCGGCGATCCCCGACGAGGCGCCCACCGAGCTGCAGCGCAAGTTCGCCCCGCTGGGCGCGTATCTCGAGCAGGAAACCGGGATGAAGGTCGTCTTCGTGCCGGTGACCGACTACGCGGCGGTGGTCGAGGCCCTCGCCACCCGCAAGCTCGACCTGGCCTGGCTGGGCGGCTTCACCTTCGTGCAGGCCAAGATCCGCACCGGCGGTACCGCCGTGCCGCTCGTCCAGCGCGCCGAGGACGCCAAGTTCACCTCGCGCTTCATCACCGCCAACGACAGCATCAAGAGCTTCGCCGACCTGAAGGGCAAGACCTTCGCCTTCGGCGCGCCCTCCTCCACCTCCGGCCACCTGATGCCGCGCTACTTCCTGGGCCAGGAAGGCCTCAACCCGGACAAGGATTTCAAGACGGTCGCCTTCTCCGGCGCCCACGACGCCACCGTGGCCTTCGTGCAGGCCGGCAAGGTGGACGCCGGCGTGCTCAATGCCTCGGTGTGGGACAAGCTGGTCGAGCAGAAGAAGGTGGACACCACCAAGGTGCGCGTGTTTGCCACCACCCCGCCCTACTTCGACTACAACTGGACGGTGCGCGGCGACCTCGATCCGAAGGTCCAGGAAAAGCTCAAGCAGGCCTTCCTGAAGCTCGACCCGGCCAACCCCGCCCACAAGGAAATCATGGCCCTGCAACGCGCCAGCAAGTTCATCCCCACCAAGGCGGAGAACTACAAGGGCATCGAGACCGCGGCCCACGCGGCCGGTCTGCTCAAGTAAGGCGCGCGGCCCGGCGCGCCGGGCCGTCAAAGGATCACCATGAAGTTTTCCCTCGAAGGCGTGGGCCTCGTCCACGCCAACGGCCACCCGGCCCTGCGCTGGATCGACCTGCACGTCGAAGCCGGCGAGCGGGTGGCGCTGATCGGCGCGTCCGGGGCCGGCAAGACCACCCTGCTGCGGGTGCTCGCCGCGTCTCTGCGCCCGACCGGGGGGCGGCTGCGGATGGCAGGGGGCGACCCGTGGGCGGCGTCGCCAGCGGCTTTGCGCCAGCTGCGCGCGCGCATCGGCCACGTCCATCAGGCGCCGCCGATCCCGCCCCGCCAGCGGGTCGTCACCGCCGTGCTGGCCGGCCGGCTGGGCCAGTGGCCGCTGTGGAAATCCCTCGCGTCGCTGGTGCTGCCGGCGGATGCGGATGGCGCGCGGCGCGAACTCGCCCGCCTCGATCTGGCCGACAAGCTCTTCGAACGCTGCGACCGCCTCTCCGGCGGCCAGCTGCAGCGGGTGGCGCTGGCCCGCGTGCTCTACCAGCAGCCCGATCTGCTGCTCGCCGACGAGCCGGTGTCGGCGATGGACCCGGCCCTGTCCGAACTCACCGTGGCCTTGCTCAACGAAGAAGCTAGCCGCCGAGGCGTGACCCTGGTGGCCAGCCTCCACGCGGTGGATCTGGCCCTGCGGCACTTTCCGCGGGTGGTGGGGGTGAAGGACGGCGGCGTGCTGTTCGACCTGCCCGCCAGCCAGGTGACCGAAGCCCAGCTGCGCGAGCTCTACGCCGCCGAGGGCGGGCTGCCGATCGCCGGTGCGCCGGTGGCTGCGGCGCCGGTCGATGTGTCGCCGCTGCGCTGTTCATGAAACAATCATTTCCCGGCTCATGTAGGGGCGACTTCAGTCGCCCATCCGCGCGTTCAGCAAGCCTTGCTCCTCAGCTGGAAGCCTTTGGGCGACTGAAGTCGCCCCTACATGAGGTGGGAGGGGGCGCGGGATGAGCGCCTCCGTCCGCGATCCCGCCGCCCTGCCCCGCCTGGGCTGGACGCTCGCCGCGCTGGTGCTGCTGTGGCCGCTTCTGCGGCTGACCGATTTCCGCCCGGCGGCGCTGTTCGATGACGGCAACCTGAACGCGATGGGGCATTTCGTCGGCGGTTTCCTGCCGATGGAGACCTCGCCGGATTTCCTCGCCCTGCTCGGCAAGGCCACCCTCGAGACCCTGGCGATGGCCTCCGCCGGTGTGGCCGTGGCCTTTGTGCTGGCGGTGCCGCTGGGCCTGGCGATGACCCGCAGCCTGTCGGTGTCGCGCCTGGGGCCGGGGCGCGGCGGCTGGATCGGCCAGCTGCTGCGCGTGCTGGTGCGGGCCGTGCTGGCAGTGCTGCGCGGCGTGCCGGAGCTGGTGTGGGCGCTGCTCTTCGTGCGGGTCTTCGGCCTGGGCGCGGCGGCCGGGGTGCTGGCGCTGGGCATCACCTACGGCGGCATGCTCGGCAAGGTGTATGGCGAGATCCTCGAATCCACCGACGACCAGCCCGCCCGGGCCCTGCTCGAAGCCGGCAGCGGACGCCTCGCGGCCTTCTGCTACGGCCTGCTGCCCAACGCCGGGCAGGAGCTCGTGTCCTACACCGTGTATCGCTGGGAGTGCGCGGTGCGCGCCTCGGTGGTGATGGGCTTCGTGGGTGCCGGCGGGCTCGGCCAGCTGATGGACCAATCCATGAAGATGCTCAACGGCGGCGAGGCGGCGACCATCCTCGCCACCTTTCTGGTGCTGGTGGTGGCGGCCGACGCAATCTCCGAGCGGCTGCGGCGGAGGCTGGCATGAGCGTCCGCAGGCCAAACCGCAGCCGGGCACTGGCGCGGACGTATAAGCCATTCGTATGGATAACTACCTCAACCATCACTGTGGATGATGCCTTGCCGGGAGCCGTGCGATGAAACCCGGTGTCTCCTTCGGCGGCCTCGCCGCGATCCTGATGGTGCTGGCGGCGGTGGCGGGCAGCTTCGCCTACCTGGACATGCCGCTGGGCGCGCTGTTCACCGGCGCCGCGGCGGGCGAGGCGGTGGCTTTCGTGCAGCGCTTCTTCCCGCCCGATCTGTCGGCGGATTTCCTCGCCAAGGTGGGCGCCGCGGCGCTGGAGACGCTGGCGATCTCGCTGGTCAGCACGCTGCTGGCGGCCCTTGCCGGGGCACTCCTGGCGATGCCGGCGGCGGGCCGTCAGGGGCAGGCGGTGCGCCGCGTCGCGCGTTTCGTGCTCAACCTGCTGCGCTCGGTGCCGGAGCTGGTGTGGGCGACGCTGATGGTGCTGGCGGCGGGCCTCGGGCCGTTTGCCGGCACCCTGGCACTGGCGCTCCACACCACCGGCGTGCTCGGCCGGCTGTTTGCCGAGGCGCTGGAAAACGCCCCGGCGGCCCCGGCCACGGCGCTCGCGGAGAGCGGCACGCCGCCGGTCGCGGCCTTCCTGTACGGCACGCTGCCGCTGGTCGCCCCGCAATGGCTGGCCTACAGCCTGTACCGCTGGGAGATGAACATCCGGATGGCGGCGATCCTCGGCTTCGTGGGCGCCGGCGGGCTGGGCGGGCTGCTGTATTACAGCCTGTCGCTGTTCCACGAGGCCCAGGCCAGCACGGTGATCCTTGCCATGCTGGCGATGGCCATCGCGGTGGATGGCGCCAGCGCCTGGCTGCGCCGCAAGGCCTGATCGCGCGTGCCCCTCCCGGGGGCTTTCGATCTGGATTACCCTAGGGCGATGCCCTGCCTCGATCCGCATTTCGTCCATCTGCCCCGGAGCCGCCGCTGATGCTGTGGGAAGCCCTCGGTGCCGCCCGAGATCTCGGGCGCGTCCATGATATCGCCGCGGTGCTCATCCGCTACGGCTTCGGCGATCTGGTCCAGCGCCTGGGGATGGCGCGGGCGCTGGAGCGGGCCGGCAAGGTGCTGCACCTGCGCGGGCAGGACGACATCGCCCGGCTCGAACCGGCTGCCCGGGTGCGCCGCGCGCTGGAGGAGCTTGGCCCCACCTTCGTGAAGCTCGGGCAGATCCTCGCCACCCGCGCCGATCTGTTTCCGCCGGACTGGATCGCCGAGTTCGGCAAGCTGCAGGACGCAGCGCCGGCGGTGCCTTTCGAGGCGATCCGCGCCCAGCTGGCCGAAGACCTGGGCGACCTGCCCGAGAACATCTTCGCCGAACTCGACCCCACGCCCCTGGCCGCGGCCAGCCTGGCCCAGGTGCATCGGGCGCGGCTGGCGGATGGCACGCCGGTGGCCCTCAAGGTGCGTCGGCCGGGAATCCGCCCGGTGATCGAGGCCGACCTGCGGCTGCTCGCCCGGCTGGCCGAGATCGTCGAGGCCGAGGCGCCGGACCTGCGCCGCTATCGGCCCCGCGAGGTGGTGCGCCAGTTTGCCCACTCGCTGCGCCGGGAGCTGGATTTCTCGGCCGAAGGGCGCAACGCCGAGCGCATCGCGGCGAGCTTCGCGGAGCAGCCGGAGATCGTCGTGCCGCGCATCCACTGGCAATGGTCGGGCGAGCGGCTCAATGTGCAGGATTTCATCGAGGGGGTGCCCGGCCGCGCGGTGACGGCGCTGCCGGAGGGCTACGACCGTCGCCTGCTGGCCCGGCGCGGCGCCCGCGCGGTGCTCAAGATGGTGCTGGAGGACGGTTTCTTCCACGCCGATCCGCACCAGGGCAACGTGTTCTACCTGCCGGACAACCGGCTCGCCTTCATCGACTTCGGCATGGTCGGGCGCCTGCCCGAGGCGCGGCGCTACGAGGTGGCCGAGCTGCTCCACGGTCTGGTGGACCGGGACGGCGGGCTGGTCACCCAGGTGCTGCTGGGCTGGAGCGACGCCGCCGAGGCCGACAGCGAATCCCTGCGCGCCGACATCGACCGCTTTGTGGACGAGTACCACGGCGTGCCCCTCAAGCAGCTGGATTTCGGCGCCATGCTGGGCGACGTGGTGGGCATCCTGCGCGAGCACGGCCTAGCCCTGCCGCCCGATCTGGCGCTGATGATCAAGGCCTTCATCACCCTCGAAGGCCTCGGCCGCCAGCTCGACCCGGATTTCGACATCGCCAGCGAGGCCGCGCCCTTCCTGCGCGAGGTGATCCTCGCCCACCACGCGCCGGACGCCATCGCCAAGCGCGGCTGGCGCGGGCTGGTGTCGGTGGCCGACCTGCTGGCCGGGCTGCCCCACGATCTGGCCCGATTGCTGCGCATCGCCCGCCGGGGGAGCCTCAGGCTGGAGGTGGACGTGCCGCCCCTCAAGGCCTTCGGCGACCAGCTCGACCGGGCCGCCAGCCGGCTCACGATGGGCATCGTCACCGCCGCGCTGATCGTCGGCTCGTCCATCGCGCTGACGGTCAATCGCAGCGATTCGGTGTCGCTGATCGGGCTGCTGGGCTTTATCGGGGCGATGCTGGGCGGGTTGTGGGTGCTGGTGTCGGTGTGGCGCGGCGGGCGCTGATCCGGGCCCGGCCGGGTTTTTCTGACCAATGACAGGAGGAGTGGCGATGTCGAATCAGATGCTGTCGGGAAAGCGGGTGCTCGTCACCCACGCTGATCAGTTCATGGGGCCGGTGTTGTGCTCGGTGCTGGCGCGGCATGGCGCCAACGTCATCCACAGCACCGATCCGTTGCGGGCGCCCGGAGCGGTCGAGGCGATGGTGGCCGCGGCCGGGCCGATCGACGTGCTGGTCGCCAATCTGGCGATCGCCGCGCCCACCACGGCGGCCACCGATGTGACCGAGGACGAGTGGCAGGATTGCTTCGACGCGCTGGTCCATCCCCTCGGCCGCCTGTGCCGCGCCGTGCTGCCGGCGATGATCGAACGCCGCGCCGGCAAGATCGTGGTGATGGGCAGCGCCTCGGCCCTGCGCGGCATCAAGCGCGCGTCGAGCTACAGCGCCGCCCGGGGCGCCCAGCTGGCCTACGTGCAGGCGGTGGGCGTGGAGGTGGCGCCCCACAACGTGCAGGTCAATGCCATCGCCCAGAACTTCGTGGATAACCCCACCTACTTCCCGCCCGAAGTCCAGGCCAACCCGCGCTTCCAGGAACGCCTGAAACGCGAGGTGCCCCTGGGCCGGCTGGTGGGCGCCGAGGAAGACGCCGAGTTCGCCGCCTACCTGTGCAGCGACGCCGCCAACTGCTTCGTGGGGCAGGTGTTTCCGGTGTGCGGCGGGTGGGTGCCGCGATAGCGGCTGCA
>JAKLLO010000183.1 GCA_023150095.1 Zoogloea sp.
GTGCGGCCGATGATGCGGACGTGCTCAGGCTTCAAGCCGACTTCTTCGAAGAGCTCACGGTACATGGCCTGTTCCGGCGATTCGCCGTGCTTGATTCCGCCTTGCGGAAACTGCCAGGAATGTTCTCGTATCCGTTTGCCCCAGAAAACCTCGTTGCGCGCATTCACCAGAATGATGCCGACGTTAGGCCGATAGCCTTCACGATCGAGCATGGTGCAACCTTTAATTCATGAACTGTCTTGGATTCTTCCACATTTCCCCACGCCGTGAAAGAAGCAACCCCAAATCGGTGCATCGCAACATGGACGCAGCCAATACCTTAGAAGCACGCTAAAATTATGAGTTCTCTTTAGTAACGGACATCCGCCCATGCGTGCCTCCCAGTTCTTCCTCTCCACGCTCAAGGAAGCCCCGTCCGACGCCGAAGTCATCAGTCACAAGCTGATGATGCGCGCGGGGCTGATCAAACGCCTCGCCGGCGGCATCTACACATGGATGCCCCTGGGCCTGCGCGCCCTGCGCAAGGTGGAGAACATCGTGCGGGAAGAGATGAACCGTGCCGGCGCCATTGAGGTGCTGATGCCCGCCGTGCAGCCTGCCGAGCTGTGGCAGGAGTCCGGCCGCTGGGATTTTTACGGCCCCGAGCTGCTGCGCTTCAAGGATCGCCACGACCGCGACTTCGTGATCGGGCCGACCCACGAGGAAGTCATCACCGACGTGGTGCGCAAGGATCTGCGCAGCTATCGCCAGCTGCCCAAGCACTTCTACCAGATCCAGACCAAGTTCCGCGACGAGATCCGCCCGCGCTTCGGCGTGATGCGCGGCCGCGAATTCACGATGAAGGACGGCTACTCCTTCCACAGCTCCTTCGAGGATCTGCAGCGTGAATACCGCAACATGTACGACACCTACCACCGCATCTTCAACCGCCTCGGCCTGAAGTTCCGCGCGGTGGCGGCCGACACCGGCTCCATCGGCGGCACCGGCTCCCACGAGTTCCACGTGATCGCCGAGACCGGCGAGGACGACATCGCCTACTGCCCGGATTCAGACTTCGCCGCCAACGTCGAGCTGGCCGAAGCCCTCGCGCCCACCACGCCGCGCCCGGCCGCCAGCGCCGTGCTCACCAAGGTGCACACCCCGGGCGTCAAGACCATCGACGAGCTCGCCGCCTTCCTCAAGGTGCCGGCCACCGCCACCGTCAAGGCCATCGTGGTCGACGGCGACGAATCCACCGGCAACCAGCCCGTGCTGCTCCTGCTGCGCGGCGACCACGAACTCAACGAGGTCAAGGCCCAGAAGGTCGCTGGCGTGAAGAACCCGCTGACCTTCGCCGCCCCCGCCGCCATTCTCGCCGCCTTCGGTGCCAACGCCGGCTCGCTGGGCCCGGTGGGCTTTGCCGGCCGCGTGGTGATGGATCGCTGCGTGGCGGTGATGGCCGATTTCGTCACCGGCGCCAACGAAGACGACCACCACTTCACCGGCGTCAACATCGGCCGCGACTTCCCCGAAGCCGAAGTGGCCGACCTGCGCAACGTGGTCGCCGGCGACCCGTCGCCGGATGGCAAGGGCACCCTCGAGATCTGCCGCGGCATCGAAGTCGGCCACATCTTCCAACTGCGCACCAAGTACGCCGACGCCCTCAACTGCAAGTTCCTCAACGAGCAGGGCAAGGAACAAATCATGGAGATGGGCTGCTACGGCATCGGCGTGTCGCGCATCCTCGGCGCCGCCATCGAGCAGAACAACGACGCCCGCGGCATCATCTGGCCGGACGCCATCGCGCCCTTCCAGGTCGCCATCGTGCCGATGGGCTACGCCAAGTCCGAAGCCGTCCGCGAAGCCGCCGACGCGCTCTACGCCCAGCTCACCGCCGCCGGCATCGACACCTTCCTCGACGACCGGGACGAACGTCCGGGCTCGCTGCTGGCCGACAACGAACTGATCGGTACCCCGCACCGGGTGGTGATCGGCGATCGCGGCCTGAAGGAAGGCGTGGTCGAGTATCAAGGCCGTCGCGACGCCGAAGCCACCAAGCTGCCGGTGGCCGATGTCGGCGCCACCGTCATCGCCAAGCTCAAGGGCTGACGATGCGCCGCCTGCGCTCTGTCGTCCGCACCAGCCTGGCAGCCCTGCTGCTGGGCGGCGCAGCCGCGTCGGTGCAGGCCGGCAACCAGCAGTACGAACCCCTCGCCGCCAGCGTGCAGGCTGCCCTGCACGCCGCGGTGGCGGATCAGGCGCCCCTCGACCCGAGCTTCCAGCGCTCGCCCGAACGGGCCCGCTGGCTGGCCGAGATGTCCCAGCGCCTCGCAAAGCGCATCCCGGACGAAACCGCCCGCTCCGAGCTCCTGCGCGCGGTGCACTACGAAGCCACCCGCGCCGGGCTCGATCCGCAGCTGGTGCTGGGGCTGATCCAGGTGGAAAGCGGTTTCAAGAAATACGCCCTGTCGCCCGTCGGTGCCCGCGGCTACATGCAGGTGATGCCTTTCTGGGCGCGCCTCATCGGCAACCAGGAAACCAACCTCTTCCACATGCGCACCAACCTGCGCTTCGGCTGCACGATCCTGCGCCACTACCTGGACATCGAGAAGGGCGACCTCTTCCGCGCCCTGGGCCGCTACAACGGTAGCCTGGGCAAGGCCGAATACCCCAACATGGTGCGCGCCGCCTGGGAGCGCAACTGGGGCTACCCGCCGCTGCGGCTGGCCTCGAATCCCTGATTTTTCCAGTCGATCAAACAAAACGGGCGCCACAAGGCGCCCGCTTCACATCTGGCAGCAGCCGGATCACTCCATGATGATCCCGCCGCCCAGGCACACCCGGCTCTCGTAGACCACCACGCTCTGGCCGGGCGTCACCGCCCACTGGGGCTGGGCGAAGACGATCTCGGCGCGGTCGCCCGCCAGCACGTCGATCTCGCACGGCGCGTCCGGCGTGCGGTAGCGCGGCTTGGCGGTGTACACCCAGTTGGTGCGCGGGTCGCGGCCCGACACCCACGACAGCTCCCCGGCGATCAGGCGCTCCTTCAGCAAGGCCGGATGGTCATGCCCCTGCACCACGTACAGCACGTTCTTCGCCACGTCCTTCACCGCAGCGTACCAGGCGTCGTGCTCGCCGGCGTCGTCCTGGTTGCCCTTGATGCCGCCGATCTGCAGGCCCTTGCGCTGGCCGATGGTGTGATGCATCAGGCCTTGGTGCTGGCCGATCACCTTGTCGCCTTCCAGCGTGCGGATCTCGCCCGGCTTGGCCGGCAGGTAGCGCGACAGGAACTCGCGGAACGGCCGCTCGCCGATGAAGCAGATGCCCGTCGAATCCTTTTTGGCATAGACGTGCAGCCCGGCTGCCTCAGCCATCTTGCGCACGTCGCGCTTGTAGAGGTGGCCGATGGGGAACAGCGTCTTGGACAGCTGGGCCTGGTTGAGGCGGTACAGGAAGTAACTCTGGTCCTTGGTGCCGTCCTCCGCCTTCATCAGCTGGAATTCGGTGCGGCCGTCGTTGGTCCATTCGCGCACCTGAGCGTAGTGGCCGGTGGCAATGCGGTCGGCGCCCAGCGCCATCGCGTGATCCAGGAAGGCGCGGAACTTGATCTCGGAGTTGCACAGGATGTCCGGGTTCGGCGTGCGGCCGGCTTCGTATTCGCGCAGAAAATCGGCGAACACCCGCTCCTTGTATTCCTTCGAGAAGTTCACGACCTCCAGGTCGATCCCCAGCACATCGGCCACCGACACCACGTCCACCAGATCCTGGCGGGTGGAACAGTATTCGTCGTCATCGTCGTCCTCCCAGTTCTTCATGAACAGGCCGACCACGTCGTAGCCCTGCTGCTTGAGGAGCAGCGCGGCAACCGACGAATCCACGCCGCCAGACATGCCGACGACGACTTTTTCCTTACGAGACATTCGGTCCCTCTCCATCCAGCCAGTCTTCCAGGGGCAACACCACGGCTGGATCGCCATGTTCCCCGAACCAAGTATCCACTGCGAAACGCGCTCCTGCGTCGGGCGCGTCATCGGTGCCGCGCTCGCGCAGCACCGCCGAAAAATGCTGGGCCACCAGCCAGCGCACCCGCCGACGGATCGGATCGACCGCATGGAAGCGCAGCAGTCCGCGCGCCTCTAGCATCTGCAGCAGCCGTGTCGTCGAGGTGGCGTGATCGATGCAGTCCATCGTGCCGTGCTCGCCAAAATCCAGGTAGTCACCCGGCCGGTCGGCGCTGATCGGCAACTGCTCGCCGGCCCAGCGGTAAAGCTGCCCGAGCACCTGTGCCACGATCGCCCGCTCGGCCACCGCCGAATCGGCCCGAAGCAGCCGCGCAGCCACTTCGGCGAGCTGCGCTTCGGAAAACCGCGCTTCGGCCTCGACGAGACAGCCATAGTTGTAGCAGATCAGCACCTGCTCGTCCGCCTGCACGGGCCCGGCAGCCAGCCCTGCGGCCAGCGCCATGCCTGCAACGGCCGGACGCAGGCGCGAAATCACGCGTCGTAGTGCCGGATCAGATCCAGCGGATATCGCCGGCCGGCCATGTAATCCTCGCAGCACTGCAGGATCAGCGGGCTGCGATGGCGCTCGCGGGTTTCCCGCAGCTCGTCCAGCGTCAGCCACACCGCACGCACGATGCCGGTGTCGAGCTTGCGCTCCGGATCGAAGCCGGTGATCGAGCCGCCAAACGCAAAACGCAGGTAGGTGATGTCACCCGCCGGCCGCGGCCACTGGTAGATGCCCACCAGAAATTCGGGCCGGAACCCATGGGCGGTCTCCTCCAGCGCCTCGCGGGCGGCGGCGTTCACCAGCGACTCGCCCCGATCGAGATGCCCGGCCGGCTGGTTGAAGCGCAGCCCGTCCTCGGTCTCCTCCTCCACCACCAGAAAACGCCCGTCGCGCTCGACCACCGCCGCGACCGTGACATTTGGCTTCCAGATCCTCATGGGCATCCCGTTCAGGCAAAGGCGTTATTTTAACCCCTTCGGGGCGGCAGTCCGCAGACCTGCGGAATGCGCTAGAATCGAAGGCTTAAATTTTTTGTATTCAGCTGGAGATCCCCACAATGTCGATGGCAGACCGCGACGGTTTCATCTGGTACGACGGCAAGCTCGTGCCGTGGCGTGAAGCGACCACCCACGTGCTCACCCACTCCCTCCACTACGGCCTGTCGGTCTTCGAGGGCGTTCGTGCCTACAACACCGTAAGCGGCACCGCGATCTTCCGCCTCGCCGAGCACACCCAGCGCCTGCTCAACTCCGGCAAGATCTACATGATGAACATTCCTTACACCAAGGAAGAACTCATGGAAGCCCAGCTGGAAGTCGTGCGCGCCAACAAGCTCGAATCCTGCTATCTGCGCCCGATCGCCTTCTACGGCTCGGAAAAGATGGGCATCTCCACCAAGGGCGCCACGGTGCACGTCGCCATCGCCGCCTGGCCGTGGGGCGCCTACCTGGGTGAAGACGGCCTCGAGAAGGGCATCCGCGTGAAGACCTCGTCCTTCGCCCGTCACCACGTCAACGTGACCATGCCCCGTGCCAAGCTGGCCTCCACCTACGCCAACTCCATCCTGGCCAACCTGGAAGCCACCGAAGCCGGCTACGACGAAGCCCTCCTCCTCGACACCAACGGCTTCGTGGCCGAAGGCGCCGGCGAGAACCTCTTCGTGATCAAGGACGGCGCCATCTACGAACCCGAGATCGCCTCCGCCCTCACCGGCATCACCCGCTCCTCGGTGATCCAGGTCGCCAAGGAATTCGGCCTCGAAGTGATCTCCAAGCGCATCACCCGCGACGACATCTACATCGCCGACGAAGCCTTCTTCACCGGCACCGCCGCTGAAGTCACCCCGATCCGTGAGCTCGACGGCCGCGTCATCGGCGAAGGCAAGCGCGGCCCGATCACCCAGAAGCTGCAGGCCCGCTTCTTCGACATCGTGAACGGCAAGGCCCCCGAATACCAACACTGGCTTGCCTACATTTAAGCAAGGGAGATCTCCATGCCTGAAAACCAGGACAAAACCAAGCCGATCGAAGTCACCGCCAAGCAGCTTCCGCTGCACTGCCCGATGCCCGACGCCCCGTTGTGGGCACGCCACCCGCGTGTCTTCCTCGACGTGACCTCGGAAGGCTCGGTCACCTGCCCGTATTGCGGCGCCCAGTACAAGTTCACTGGTGAGCTGCCCAAAGGCCACCACTGACCCGGTCTGCGGTGCTGATATCACGGGGGCGGCAACGCCCCCGTGTCACGTCCAACCCACCTGACTGCCCATGACGAGTCCGATCTTCACCTCACCCGAAGAGGCCGAAACCGCTTTCTACGCCGCCCTGTCCCGCGCCGATCTCGACGGCATGATGGCAGTGTGGTCCGAAGACGAGGAAGTCGTCTGCATCCACCCGGGCAGCATCCGCCTCGTGGGCCTGGCTGCCATCCGTGAATCCTGGCGGCAGCTCTTCGCCGCCGGCACCCGGATCATCGTGCATCCCACCCAGCCGGTGCAGTGGCTCAACGTGATGACCGCGGTGCACACGGTCCATCAGCGCGTCCACCTCGAAGGCGACCACCGCCTGCACCCGCCGATCATCGCCACCAACGTCTTCACCCGCGGCGCCATCGGCTGGCGCATGGTGCTGCACCACGCCTCGCCGGCCCCCGACATGGACAACCTGCGCGGCAGCGACAGCCCCCACGTCGTCCATTGAGCCCGTCGCCCACCGACTCCACCTACCGGGCGCCCCGCTGGCTGCCCGGCGGCCACGCCCAGACCATCTGGCCGCTGCTGCGCAAGGGCCCGATGCCGCCCTTCCAGCGCGAACGCTGGACCACCCCCGACGGCGACTTCATCGATCTCGACTGGCTGCCCCGCCGCCCCGGTGCGCCGCTGGTGGTGCTGTTCCACGGGCTCGAAGGCTCCAGCCGCTCGCCCTACGCCCGCAGCCTGATGCGCCACCTCGCCGACCTCGGCTGGAACGGCGTCGTCCCGCACTTCCGGGGCTGCTCCGGCGAGCCCAACCTCAAGCCCCGCGCTTACCACTCCGGCGACGCCGACGAGATCGGCTGGATCCTCGAACGGATTGCCGCCGCCCATCCCGACGGCCCGTGCTTTGCCGCCGGCGTGTCCCTGGGCGGCAACGCCCTGCTGCTGTGGCTCGGCACCCGGGGCGGTGACGCGACGAAGCTGATCGACGGCGCTGCGGCGATCTGCCCGCCGCTCGACCTTGCTGCCGCCGGCCACAACCTCGGGCGCGGCTTCAACCTCGTCTATACCCGCCACTTCCTCGCCACCCTCAAGGAAAGCGCCCTGGCCAAGCTGGCCCGCCATCCGGGCCTGTTCGACGCCGACGCGGTGCGCGCGGCCGCCAACCTCTACCAGTTCGACAACCTCGTCACCGCCCCGCTGCACGGCTACCGGGACACCGACGACTACTGGCTGCGCGCCTCCAGCAAGCCCCACCTGCAGGACATCCGGCTGCCCACGCTGGTCATCAACCCGAAGAACGACCCCTTCCTGCCCGCCCGCCACCTGCCCGGCTCGGCGGATGTCTCGGCCCACGTGCGCCTCGAGCAGCCCGCCGAGGGCGGCCACGTGGGTTTCGTCAGCGGATCGTGGCCCGGCCGGCTCGACTGGCTGCCCCGGCGCCTCGTGCGCTTTTTCACGGACCTTGCCTGATCCGGGGATCGCCGCCAAACCCGTCTCACGGGGCTGACATCCAGCCCGCGTATAATCCACTTTTCATCATTTCCGCACCGGAGCCCTCCGCATGTTCGTCCCCGCCCCCGAGATCTTCAAGGCCTATGACATCCGCGGCATCGTCGACAAGACGCTGACCGCCGAAGCCGTGCGCGCCATCGGCCACGCCCTCGGTTCCGAAGCCGTCGCCCGCGGCCAGCAGGCCATCGCGGTCGGTCGCGACGGCCGCCTGTCGGGCCCCGAACTCGCCGGCGCGCTCGCCGACGGCATCCGCACCGCCGGCGTCGA
>JAKLLO010000184.1 GCA_023150095.1 Zoogloea sp.
AAAGACGCGGGGAAAGATCAAGGAGAGATCGCCGGCCTGCGCGAGAAAGCAACCACCCTGACCGGCGAACTGGGGCAGAGCGCAACCGACGCCAAGGCGGTCCTTGAGCGGTGCGAAACGGCCTATTCCGCCGCGACCAGTGTTGGCCTGCGGCGGCGTGCCCGGCGTCAATTATCTTGAGCTCCGTGTTGCCTCACAGAGGAATGTTACCCGCGGGATGTTGTCGTTCTCTTCGGCAATTTGATCCTTCGTAGTGGGAGGCTGTGGGCATGTGGGCGAAGGGTGCGGCGGCGGGCAACGCATCGCGTTGTCCACGGCCGTGCCCGGTGCGCCGAAGGCGCATCGTCCACATGTCCATGGCCTGCCGGGCGCGCAGCGCCCGGCCCCGCGCGGCCGGCGATCTTTCTTCGTGGCGAGACTCATGTCTCCGCCGGCACGGGCGTCGCCCTTCTGAGCTGCCCGAGGATCAAGTCCTTCGCTTTCTCGGCGCGCCAAGCCTTGATGCGTCGCTGCAGCGTTCGCAGCTGCGCCTTGCTCGCGTAAGCGTCGGGCACGATCTGCGCGAGCCGGTCCATCAGTTCCTTGCCTGTCACCGTCGGCTCGTTGATCAACCATCCCTCGACGACCGGCCAAGCGTGCGCGAACGGGTCCGCACGGGTTCTCCACCACCGCTCGGTGGCGGGCTGTTTTCGATGCGTCGGCCGAACCTCACCGTCCTTCCACGCTGTTGCCAGGCTGTCGAGGAACGTCGGCATGTCAGTGGCCGCGACCGTCGGGCGGACCAGCGGTCCTCGCGCTGCGAGGTCACTCAGCACTTGCTGGGCGGCTCGAATGTCGCACAGCAGCAGCACGGGGTCGAGCCCGTCAAACTGGGCCTTGAGCTTCGACTTGACCGCCTCGCTCACGCACGGCGACGCAAGCAGCCGCTCGCAGGGCGTTGCCGGTGCGTAGTACGTCTTGCTCACTCGTGCGCCGTGCCGCGTCTTCGATTTCAACTTGAACGAAGGCTGGAAGAAGTTCACGTACAACCGCGAGGCGCTGTACAGCTGCGCGAGTGCCTGCGTTGCCGCAAGGCCGCTGAGCCTGCCGTAACCAACGAGCCGGCGAACGATGGCGCCGTTCTTCTGCTCGACCCATGCCTGGTCGTTCTTCTTGTACGCCCGCGAGCGCGTTTGTTCGAGCCCGTTGTCCTTGCAGTAGTCGAAGACGGTCTGATTCATGAAAGCGCTGTCGTTGTCGGTGTCCACGCCGAGCATCGCGAACGGCAGATCGGCCGCGGCGATCGCCATGGCTTCGACGACCAGGGACTGGTTGCGCACCGGCATGGCGACGCACTCCGTCCAACCGCTGGCGATGTCGGTCAGCACCAGGCTGTGAACGAAGTCGCCATCGGTCTTCGCGCCACCACAGTGCTCGACCATGTCGACCTCGAAGAAGCCAGGCGGTGGGTCGCGCCAGTCCGAGAACGTGCGCACGGGGATGCTGCGGCGAATCGCAGCGCCCACGCCCGTGCGCCGCTTGCGTTGTCCATCAACGCGAGAACGCGCGTCACCAAGGGCACGGTCGATCGTGGCGGCACTGACCTGCAAGAGCTTGGCCTTGACCACCGGATCCAGCTGAAGGTGGCCGTGCCGCTCCATCGCGTCGACCAGCACCGGGATCAAGACCTTCAGTCGCTTGCCGCAGACACGGTCGCCCGCCTCCCACAGCACGATGAGAGCTTGGCGCACGGCCTCGTCGTAGAGCCGGTTGCGTGATCGCGGCGACGGCTTATCGGAAGGCCCAGAACCCAGGACGCGGATAGCGTGCTTGCGGTGGTACCCCGTGACGGCAACGAACTCGTCGAGGATCTTGGTCCTCTCACTGGTCGATGCGTCGCGATACCGAGCGCCAACGGCCTCGATTAACTCCTTGCGTGTTGTCATGCTGACCCGCCTCTTCACGTTGTTCTGCTCCCGCCGGACGGTCCGGCGGGTAGCAAGTGTCGTGAGGCAACGGGGTCAGCTCCGGTAGCAGAACTGACGAGTCAATGCGGCTGCGCTCAAGGTAATTGTCGGCCGCCAGGCATGCGCCGATTCAACCCCAGGGCCCTGCTCATCGGCAAGCCGAAACGGTCGCAAAGAACCGCAGCTTTGCATGGACTTCGGTTACGTTGAACCGCCCGCCCTTGGTTGCCGCACCAGCCCCACTGTTGGGCACCAGGGCCCAGCGCGGCGTGTGGCCCTTTACAGCGTGGTCTGTTGCGGCCCTTTGAACAGGATCACCGGACAAATCCGGCGCTGATCGAATCCAGATAGACCATCGCGTCATCAGCTCAGCTTTCTTGCACGAGGTGCATCGGCGTTTTGTAGCCAAAGACGGGGAACGGTTCGTTCTCGATCAGGAATGCCGCGCGCTCCGGATGGTGCTACACCGCGTGCGCGGCCAAAAACAGGCTGCATTCCATCAAGCAGGAGAAGGTGGGCGTGTTCATGGCGGCGTTGCTCCGGGGACAAGATTCGGTTTGCACATGTCACGCGCCGTGTGGGTTTTTGACTGCCGGAAACAACGGGACATATGGCCTCTGGACCAGCCAATCGGCCAGCGATACAGCCTAAACCATGACCAAAAAATGGGGGGGAGCGCTGCGCGCGCCTAGTCTCCTTAGGCGCTACTGCCCCGGCCCTGAAGCACCGCAAAGACGCTCCACCGCCACAGTGTTCAGAATCCGTCGACCCGAAAATGCTGAGGGAGCCAAACCCTACAACGCCACCACCAACACCACCAGGAAGCCGCCGTCGCCTTTGTCATCGTCGGGCGCGCCGCCACGTCGTTGAAGCTGCCGCCATGCAAGGCTCGAAGCTGCTGGCCCGCGACGACGCTAGCCAGGGTCGGACGACCGTTGACGGGCGAGCGCAGGTCTTCGTCTCTCAGGTTAGCGCACCAGTTCAAGACGTTGCCCGCGCCGTACAGCTGGCCCAGCGGGCTGCGGCTGACCTACATCAACGATACCCGAGCTTTCTCCAACACAGCTTTCAGCTTGCGCTTGAGGTGAAGCGGGGGGGCTTCACCCAGGTCCTCTGGCCAGGCTTCGCGCGGCCAGTCAAAGCGCAGGCTGTAGAGGCTTCCTGTCGCCGGCTGTGCATCGGGCCGCCCGGTCAGCAGCACCGGCTTGCGCCGCGGCAGCGTCAACACCAGGCGGATGTCGCCCGGCTTGGCCGGCGTGGCTCGCTCGTCGTCCCAGAGCGCGACGAATTCGATCGCGGATTTGTCACCAGCGCTCTTGGGCGGTCGGACCCAGGCCTGGAGGCTGTAGGCGCCGTGGGAGAAGGCGGACTCCAGGCGCCAGGTGTGCGCAGGCTCGGGGGCCGTACTGCCACCACTGCCGCTTGCGCTGGCAGCGGCCAAACGACCGTCCGAGAAACTCGCGCCCCCGGTGCGAAAACCTCGACCTTCGGCAACTGGACGGTTTTGAGGGCGCGGTTGCTCCGTGAAGGGGCGCTGGAAAGGAACAACCTTGTTTTCAGCATCGTTCCCGTCTTGTTCCGCATCTTCATCATCCGGGAAGGGGCCCCACAGTTCCTGCAGCTCCTCGGGCTCGTACGACGCCAGGACGCCTGCGGCCCAGGCCGAGTAGCAGCGGTAGCCCTCTTCCGCCATGGCCGCGTTCTGGGCTTCGCTCAGTTCGGGAATTGGGCCAAGAGACAGCCAGTTGCGCGGCACCGGTGTGGGGCGCTCTTCCATCAACCAGCTCAGGCGCGCCAAGGCATCGGGGCGACCCGCCGCTTGCTCCACGCCACGCAGTGTGGCATTTGCCCCCAGCAACTTCAGTTTGACGCCACTGGCAGCGGGCGTGGCCAGGGCCTGGCAGCGGGATGCAAAGGCGTACCACTCGGATTCGGTCTGGGCCGTCCACAGGCGCAGGACATTGCGCCGCACGCCCTGGGAGGTCGGCGCGGTCAGTGCCTGCGTCAGCGCGTCATTCAGTCCGCTGAACGGCAGCACGGGCATCAACCCATGTTGCAGCCGCCAAGACAGGAAGGACGGCGCAGTCTGCTCGGCGGCGTGGCGCGCCAAGGTGGCGCGAGTTGCTTCACACCAGGCCTCGTCGGGCCCGACGATCAGAAAGCGCTCGGGCATACGAGCCACAGGTGCAAGCGATTCCGTGGGGTTTGTGTCCAGCGTGTGGTTCATGATTGATTTCCTTTCCTGGACTGGAATTGGTCGAGGCCGTAGGACACCAGCATCTTGCTGAGGGACTCGAAAAAGAGACGGAGCTGTGCAGGGCGCTCTACCCAGATCTCCAGTTGGTCGATCTGACCTTCATCCGTTTCGACAAGGGCTTCTGACGGTGCTTCCAAACGTGCAACGCCGTCGGCCAGGAGAAAGCGGTCCGGCAGCAGGCCCAGGCTAGTGGACTGCTTCTTGGTCAGCGCTCCCCCCTGAAGTTGGCGCACCCGGGCGCGAACCCCTTTGATGACCGCCTGGTAGTCCTCCATGTAGCGCTTGAATTTGTGACCGGTGTTGAACGGCGTGTCCTCCGAGATGCCCAGTCCACCCATCGCAAACGGGTCGGTGCGGTAGCTGGCCATTTCCCAGGCCAGGGTCGCCACCTCTTCGGCCAGGGGCAGCAGGCTTAACCAGGGGTCCGCACCCCACGCACTGTCTTCGCCCCCCTCTGCCTCCGCATCCATCCAGGACAGGATCTGCGCCATCTCGCCCAGGCACTCGTCCACCCACATGCCCGAGTCCATGTGCAGGCAGTCCGGCAACAGCGCGTCCCTCGGGTCGAGTGGGTCCGGGTGCTTCGGAAACAGCGGGTCGGGATCTTCGCGCCAATAGAACAAGGCGTTCATGCGGCGCAGGCCATCCCACACACCAGCAGCCGTCTCCGCCAGCGGGTGGGCGCCTGGTGTGCCCGCTTGCTGGGCGCAACGCTTGAGGTGTTGCAACACGGGGCGGTAATAGCGCACCTGCCGTTGCTGGCGAATGGATGGGGCCAGCCAGCCCATGTGGGCGTGCAGGAGCTTGATGAAAAACAGCGCGAAGACGCCCCACTCCCCCGCAGGCTGTTGCAGCAGGTCCCGCATGTGTGCCCTGGTCTCATGGCCATAACGGATGGCCCACGGCTGCACCGAGGGTTGGCGATTCAGGGGCTCACCCACTGTCGGGTAAAAAGGTGGGGCGAACAACAGCGACTGGTCACGCGCATCGTTGCGGCCTTTGTGGTGAAAATGGAGCAGGTCCTGGTGCAGCTTCTCTTCCACCAGCTCCGTGAAATCGCTGAACTGCTTGTTGCCCTGCACCACCTTGGCCCAGCCTTCAAGCACCCGCAGCGACACCTGGGCGGTGTTCAAAACTTCCGGATCGTCCTGAGTGTGAACACGCTGCCAGAGGTTGCGACAGGCGAGGTCGATGTGCGAGGTCATCGGCTCCTTGCTGCGCTTCCAGCCAATCGCCTGATTGCTGCGGTCCCGATAGAGCGCGACCATCACCTTAGAAGCCGCCTTCGAGCGGTTCAACCCGGATTTCACAAGCTCGGGAAACAGCGGCTGGCGTGTCGCGTCTGGCGACGGGATCACCGGCCCCATGGGGAAGCTATAGCCGGTTTGGGCGTAGATGGTGTTCATGTCCCTCTTGTCAGGATCGTTCTGAGGGGTGGCGTCCTCGGTCATATGGGCTCCTTTGGTGCGACGGATGGATCATAGATTTGGCGACCGGTCGATCGTCGGCTTTGCGTGTCATCAGCACCTGACTTGCTGTTCTTTGCGACCGCCTCCCGGTGATGCAGGCATTGAACCGGACGCACCACAAAAGCCTGCATACCTTTCCTGGGAAAAGTGCCCAGCCATACCCGTGTCCGGCCCTTTGGCGTCCACCTCATGCAAGCACCAGCCGCGGCTGGATCGCGGCCATTGCTCCCACAAAGTCCGGCGCCGCCTCCCACCACTTTTCGGGGCGCGCATCCAGAAACCGAGCCAGTCCCTTGGCGCCGACGTAGCGGGCCAGGGGTGCAAACATGCAATGGTTCTCGCAGCGCATGCGCTCCAGCTTGGCCGCGCTCAACACCACGGGCGGCGTAGGCCATGGCCAGGCGCAGTTGTTCGGTATCGTGCCCCAGGGCCTTGGCGCCTTGCATCAGGTCGCGGGCCAGTTGGCGGCAAATTCGTGGGGAGGCAATCGGGTTCATGGCGGCAGCTCCTTTAGAGGTGGTAGCACAAGGGTTCTTGCGCCTGACGTAGAGGAAAGCAAATGTGATACCGCAGCATTTGGCGGGTTCGCGGCGAACCGGCGCCGGGCGGTATCACTCTCGCCGTCACAGTCCGGAAAGCGAATCTGATACTTCGCATCCGAACCAACCAAATCTGAAACTCGCCATCTACAATGCCGCTCCCGCCGCGTCAGCTCGATCGCCATGAAGGCTTCGGCACCCCGCTATGCCGCGCCGCTGGACCTTCCGCGGCCGCGTGGGGCGAGATTGCTCGAAGCCTTCAGCCCGAAGCTTGAGCGGCGCGTTCGTTTCTTCAACCGCGCGACCTTCAACCAGTGGCTTCGACTCGAAGCCGACCCCGCCGTGCACGCGCTGTGCGAACGCCCGCTGCGGCTGGGCAGCGAACGCGATGCGCGCGTCGCCGATTTCTGGGTACGGCGCGACGACGCCGAAGCGTTGCAGCTCGTCGACTATGGTGACGGATCTGGACTCGACGCCTCGACGCGGATCGAGTCCTTCGACGGATTGCCGCTGCAGCACATCAGCGCGGTCGAACTGGCTGCCGCTTCGATGTGGGTCGCCAACTGGCGGCGCATGCTGCCCGTAATCAACGCGACGCGGTCCCTGCGCTCCAAGAGCCTGACGCAGTCCGTGCTGCGTCTCGTGCGCGAACCGATGGCGCTGGCGCGCGTGGAGCGTGACCTTGCCATGGGTGACCCGCCGATCGTGCGCGGCGCGGTGTTCGAGCTTCTGCGCACTGGCCGGTTGCGTGCGCCAGCGCTGCATACCGAGGCGTTGTCGCTGCACACACTGCTGGAGCCGGCGACATGAACCGGCGAATCAGGCGCCAACTCGACAGCGACCAGTGGCCGGCGTTCGACGTCGCGGCGCTGCCGGACGCGCAGCGCAAGGCCTTCCTCGCGCGGCGCCAAGCCGTCGAGCTGTACGCGGCCGGCGCGACGGTGGCGTCAATCGAAGAGACCGCCGGCGTCGTACGTTGCGAACTCTATCGGCTGCTCGACCGCTGCGTCACGGCGCACGAGGACGGACGCCTGTACGGATGGCGCGCCCTTGTCCCTTACGTTCACGTTGCCGAGTACCAGCGCGTGCACAGCCTCGTGGTTCGGCCCAACGGCGCCGGCGCGGCCGGCGCCTTCGGCGCGCTCGTGGAGCGGTTTCCGGCGATCACCGAGTGGATCGAGAAGCAGGTGCATGCGAAGAAGGTGACGATCGACCGCGTGACCACCGGCGGCGCACTGCGCATGCGCCTGCGCGGCCTGAAGGCACTGCACGCGGACTTTCTGAAGCTGTGCCGCGCGCTTGGCCTGACCGCCGGCGACTACCCGTTCAACACCGAGCGCCTCGCCATCCGGTCGCTGGCCGCGGCGGTCCGCGGCGCCTGCGTGTCCGGTTTTGCGCGCAGCGCGCATCTGGCCGGCGCCCAGCATCTGAAGGGCACACCCAAGGATCCCTGGGTGCCGGCTGCGACGCAGGCGCTGGAGGTCGTCGAATTCGACGGCCACCGACTGGACGTGCGTCTGAAAGTCGTCGTGCGCGACCCGCTCGGGTTCGAGCAGGAGTTCGAGATCGAGCGCATCTGGCTGCTGGTCATCATCGACGTCTTCAGCCGCGCGGTGCTCGGCTACCACGTGAGCCTGAACCGGGAGTACAACCGCTACGACGTGATCCGCACGATCGAGGCGGCGCTCGAACCCCATCGCCCGCGCGCCTTCACGCTGCCGGGCGTGGGCTATGGCCCGCTCG
>JAKLLO010000185.1 GCA_023150095.1 Zoogloea sp.
CAGGCCGAGCACCAGGGCGAGGGACAGCAGGGAACGGCGGGTAAGGTTGGATTTCATTTCGTTTTTCCTGGGGATGAACAACACTGGAACCGAGTCTAGAGAGCACTCGGGCCAGCACGAACCAAGAAAGAATCGGAAGCTTATTCAGCACAGGCTGGATTGCTTATCAGCCCGACGACACCTCGCCAGCGCGATGCCCGCAGGCCGGACGCCGGAGCTTGCCCCGCGCCCCGGCATGCTTTCTGCTGCGATCTGACCGCAGTTTCCAGATCGCATTTGGGCGGCAATATTTGCCGCAAGGAGGCATGACGATGGACATTCGGGAAATGGGCACGCCGATCACGGCGAGCCAGCGTCGGAGCTACCGCGAGGCACCCGACAGCAGCTTCTACGCGACTTTCCAGACCGCCTTCGCGGCGCAGAAGGCGGCCGCAGCCGACGGCCAGACCGCCAACGCCGCCGGCTCGCTCGAGCAGG
This sequence comes from Zoogloea sp., assembly GCA_023150095.1. Classification (GTDB taxonomy): domain Bacteria; phylum Pseudomonadota; class Gammaproteobacteria; order Burkholderiales; family Rhodocyclaceae; genus Zoogloea. Next base: position 478 of record JAKLLO010000185.1, read on the forward strand.
TGCTCGGCATCACCCACACCGAGCTTTCCGCCCTGCGCGGCGTGAGCGCGGAAAGCCAGGCAAGCTACGCAGCCGTGTTGAACAAGGCCTACAGCGCCGACGGCATGGACAACGCCCGGCAGTTTCTTGCCACGCTGACCGCCCAGGAGCTCGACGCAGTGCGCCAGAACCACTGCCTCGCAGACCCCATCGACACTGCGTCGCTCAGTGAGGAAGGCGCCGCCAACCTGCTGCTGCCCGAGGGCTATGGCGTCGATCTGAACCGCGACGGCATCGAGGAAGTCGGCCTCGCGCGCACGATGCATTTCCCGCCCCGGGACGCGCCGGCAGCCGTCAAGGAGGCCTGGTTTCAGGCCACCGCCAACATGGACGAAGGCAGCATGATGACCTACGGCCTGATGCTCCACGATGCGGTCTATGGCCTGCAGATCGACGGGCACAGCCAGGCGCCGCGCTACGCCGTCGACAGCAGCGACGGCTATCGCCAGCTGGTGAGCGACTACCTGGCTGCGCTGGAGGCCAACCGGGGCTTCCTGGCGAGCGGGCAGTACGAACGGGACAAGCAGTTCTTCACCCGCCTCCAAAACCTGCTGGAAGCCGGACAGGTCGCCCAGACCTGAAACCCACCCTGGAGCAGACCCTTGCGGGCTTGCTCCAGGGTTTGCCGCGCCAATCAGACCGGGTTGGATCGTCGCGAGAGCCCTGATCAGGTCGCACGTTCAACCCTGCCTCCGACACGCGCCGGGGCCAGCGGCGCTTTCTCAAATTCGCAAATCCCGCCCCGCCCGGCCACCCGCGTTTTTTCAGCCTGAAGAAAACCGGCCTTCCCCACGGCGCAGCTTCGGTGCTGGCCCACCGTCGGCCACAAAAAAGAATCACTTTTCGATCAACGGGTTGATTGACCCATCGACGCCTCCGCGCGCATCAATGGGCGATCTGGCATACCGGTTGCAATGCATGGGTCACGGCGCCAACAGAGCGTCCGCCAGGAGACAACCATGCAGAACGACTCACCCGGGGCCGCCCGCCCCTTCGATCCGACACGCCGTTTCATCCGCATCCGCCAGCAACGGGATGACGGCTTCGTCGAGTTCGACTTCGCCGTCGGCGACGCCGAACTCTCCGTCGAACTCATCCTTCCGCGCCCGGCCTTCGAGGCCTTCGCCCGTCTGCCGGGCACGGAACGCATGAGCGAGGACGCCGCCGCGCTCGCCCGGCGCCGGCAGCACGCCTACCTCTTCGGGCAGCCGGACGACGGCGCTGCCCACCTTCACGACAACAACCAGGAGACATAAACCATGAGCGTCGAGATCCGGGTCGCCACCATCGACCCGATTCGCCACACCTTTGCCCGCACGTCACGCCGCTTCGGCGCCGACAAGCCGGCCAGCCGCTACCAGGAAGCGAGCTTCGACCTGCAGCCCCGCGACAACTTCCACTACCGCCCGGTGTGGGATCCGGAGCGGGAGATTTACGACGCGCGCCGCACCGCCATCGAGATGCGCGACTGGGATGACTTCCGCGATCCGCGCCAGTTCTACTACGCCACCTACGTCATCAACCGCGCCCGCATGCAGGAGACGACCGAGAAGCACTTCGAGTTCGTCGAGAAGAACGGCCTGATGGCGACCCTGCCCGAAGCCCTGATGCGGGAGGTGGAAACGGTGCTGCTGCCCTTGCGCCACCAGGAATGGGCGGCCAACCTCAACAACTGCTTCATCACCGCCTACTGCTTTGGCAGCTCGATGGCCCAGGGCGCGATGTATGCCACCAACGACCGGCTCGGCATCGCCCAGTACCTGTCGCGCATCGGGCTGCTGACCGACGGCAACTCGGGCCAGTCCCTCGCCGGCGCCAAGGCCCGCTGGCTGGGCGACGCCGCCTGGCAGCCCCTGCGCCGGCTGGTCGAGCGCAGCCTCGTCCGGAAGGACTGGTTCGAGCTGTTCGTCGCCCAGAACCTGGTGCTCGACGGCCTGATCCACCCGCTCATCCACGCCCGCTTCCAGGCGAGCGCCGACGAGGCGGGCAGCGCGGTGGTGGGCATGCTCACCGACTTCATTCGCGAATGGTTCGTCGACAACACCAAGTGGGTCGATGCCTGCCTGAAGCTCGCCGCGGCCGAATCCGCCGGCAACCGCGCCCGCCTCGCCGGCTGGGCCGCCGACTGGAAGGCGCAGGCCATCGACGCGCTCACGCCGCTTGCCGCGCAGCTCTCCGACGGCCCTAGCCGCCTCGACGCCGCCATCACCACGCTCGACGCCCGCATCGTCCGGCTGGGCCTTGCCCCCGCCTGAGGAGACCGCCCATGAACCCCATCCAGAGCACCGTCTTCATGGCGCTGCAGACCAACGACGACACCCGCCCGATCATCGAAGCCATCGAGCGCGACAACCCCGACGCGGTCGTCCATCGCCTTCCGGCGATGGTCAAGATCGACGCCCCGATGCGCCTCGTGCTCCGCCGCAGCACGGTCGAGGAAATCCTCGGCGCCGAGTGGGACCTGCAATCCATCAACCTCAACCTGATCTCCCTCTCGGGCAACGTGGACGAGACCGAGGACGAGATGATTCTTCAGTGGAACCGCTGACGAGGACACAACGCCATGACGACCAAACAGACCGCCAAGAAGCTCAGCCTCAAGGAAAAATACGCGCTGATGACCCGCAACCTGGGCTGGGACACCACCTATGAGCCGATGGACAAGGTGTTCGACCAGCTCGGCCTCGAAGGCATCAAGATCCACGACTGGGACAAGTGGGAAGACCCCTTCCGCCTCACCATGGACGCCTACTGGAAATACCAGGCCGAGAAGGAGCGCAAGCTCTACGCGGTGCTCGACGCCTTCCAGCAGAACAACGGGCACCTCAACATCTCCGACGCCCGCTACGTGAACACCCTCAAGCTGTTCTTCACCGGCATCACCCCGGCGGAGTACAACGCCCACCGGCTGTTCGCGATGCTCGGCCGACAGTTTCCGGGCGCCGGCGCCGCCATCGCCTGCCAGATGCAGGCGGTGGATGAGCTGCGCCACGTGCAGACCCAGATCCACAGCATCAGCCAGTACAACAAGTACTTCAACGGCCTGCACGACCACAGCGTGATGAACGATCGCCTGTGGTATCTCTCGGTGCCCAAGTCTTTCTTCGAGGACGCCATCTCGTCCGGCCCCTTCGAGCAGATCATCGCCATCTCGTTCGCGCTGGAGTACCTGCTCACCAACCTCGTCTTCATGCCCTTCATGTCCGGCGCCGCCTACAACGGCGACATGGCGACGGTGACCTTCGGCTTCTCGTCCCAGTCCGACGAAGCCCGCCATATGACGCTGGGCCTCGAGTGCATCAAGTTCGTGCTGGAGCAGGACCCGGGCAACGTGGCGATCATCCAGCGCTACCTCGACAAGTGGTTCTGGCGCGGCTACAAGGTGCTCGGGCTGGTATCGATGATGCTCGACTACATGCTGCCCAAGAAGGTGATGTCCTGGAAGGAAGCCTGGGAGATCTACTTCGTGCAGAACGGCGGCTCGCTCTTCAACGACCTCTCCCGCTACGGGCTGCGCATGCCCAAGTACTGGGAGCAGACCGTCGCCGAGGCCGAGCACCTGTCGCACCAGACCTGGAACTCCTTCTACAACTTCTCCGGCGCCGCCGCCTTCCACGTGTGGCTGCCTTCGGACGAGGACATGGCCTGGCTGTCCGAGAAGTACCCGGACACCTTCGACCGCCTGTACCGCCCGCGCATCGAGCACTACCGCAAGCTGCAGGCCGAGGGCAAGCGCTACTACAACGCCAACCTGCCCATGCTCTGCCAGACCTGCCAGGTGCCGCTGATCTTCACCGAGACCGACGACCCCACGCGCACCAGCCACCGCCAGATCGAGCACGCCGGCGAGACCTACCACTTCTGCTCCGACGGCTGCCACGACGTATTTGCCGGCGAACCGGACAAGTACGTCAGCGCCTGGCTGCCGGCCCACCAGATCCTCCAGGGCAACTGCTTCGAGGCCGACGCCAACCCGGCGGCCGACGGCTTCCAGCCCGAATCCGAGGTGATGCGCTACTTCCACGTGGTGGCCGGCCAGGACAACCTGGACTACGAAGGCTCACCGGACGAAGCCAACTGGCACACATGGAAGGGCATCGCCCGCCCCGACGACGCCAAGGCAGCCTGAACCACCTGATCCACCCCGGGCGCCACCGCGGCGCCCGCCCCACCCCAAGCCATTTTTCACACCGACACCACGCCCATGCGCGTGGTGCGAGGAGACACGCATGCACACGCAAACCCACGCCCCCTTCGTCCGCGACCGCGTCGAGCACTTCAACGGAAAGCAGCTCATCTACGTGGGCTGGGACCACCACACCATGATCTGCGCACCCATCGCGCTGCCCGTCTCGCCCGAACTCAGCTTCGGCGAGCTGATCGACACCCTGCTCCCCGCCACCGCCTTCGCCCTGCACCCCGACTGGGCCACCATCGACTGGTCCGCGGTGGAATGGCGCGCCGCCGACGTGCCCGTCACGCCCCGGCGCGACGCCACCCTCGCAGCCCAGGGCTTCGGCCACAAGACCTATCTGCGCTTCACCACGCCGCAGCTGCGCGGCATCGCCGGCACCGGCAGCTGACGGAGCCCGCCATGAGCCACACCGTCACCATCGAACCGCTGGGCGCCAGCTTCCAGCTCGAAGAAGGCCAGACCCTCCTCGACGGCGCCCTGCGCCACGGCATCTGGCTGCCCCACGCCTGCAACCACGGCCTGTGCGGCACCTGCAAGGTGCAGGTGCTGGACGGCGAGGTCGAGCACGGCGACGCCTCCCCCTTCGCGCTGATGGACATGGAGCGCGACGAAGGCCGCTGCCTCGCCTGCTGCGCCGTACCCCAGGGCGACATCGTCATCGAGGCCGACATCGACGAAGAGCCCGACCACCGCCCCATCCCCCTGCGCGATTTCACCGGCCGCGTCGCCGCGCTGGAAGACCTCACCCCCACCATCAAGGGTGTCACCCTCGCCATCGACGGCGAGGGGCTGGATTTCCAGGCCGGGCAGTACGTCAATCTGGGCTGGGACGGGCTCGCCCAGCCCCGCGCGTTCTCGCTGGCCAGCCCGCCCGGCACGCCGCGGCTGGTGGAGCTCAACATCCGCCGCGTACCCGGCGGCGAGGCCACCGGCTACATCCACGAGCGCCTGCGCGTGGGCGACCGGGTCAGCCTCAGCGGCCCGCTCGGGCGCTTCTTCGTGCGCAAGTCCGACCCCCGGCCGCTGATCTTCATCGCCGGTGGATCAGGGCTGTCCAGCCCGCGCTCGATGATCCTCGACCTGCTGGAGCACGACGGCGACACCCGGCCGATCACCCTTATCTACGGCGCCCGTAACCGGGCCGAGCTGTACTACCACGCCGATTTCGTCGAGCTGGCCGCCCGCCACCCCAACTTCCGCTACGTGCCAGCCCTCAGCGAGCCCACGCCGGCCTGCGCCTGGGCCGGCGCCACGGGCTTCGTTAATGACGTGGCCTGGCAGCACTTCGAGGGCGACTTTCGGGAGCACAAGGCCTACCTGTGCGGGCCGCCACCGATGATCGAGGCCTGCATCCGCACGCTGATGAAAGGGCGCCTCTTCGAACGGGACATCCACACCGAGAAGTTCCTCTCCGCCGCCGACGCCAGCCAGCAGGCCCGCAGCCCGCTGTTCAAGCATCTCTGACGCACGCGCCCCTTCCACCCGGGCCACCGGCTGGTGACGGGCTGAAGGGGGCATCCCGGACAGATCACCACTGGAAGCCATCGTCAGAGAGAGGTTTGCCGGGTGGGTACAGGAATCAGCAACCTACGCCGGTTCAGTGCAAGGCGCGCTTCCCACCCAATCCTCCCGCAGGGCGCTCCGGGGTTCGAGCGACAGGTAACTGAGTCGGGCCGTAGCACAGCGCAACTCACCACTGACAGCACCTCGGCCTGAACTGCCGTTGGCCAGAAGACCGATGTCGGGCAGCAACCTGGCGGTAACCCGCCTCTCGGTGCTTGGCGGCCTCGAACGACTGCTTCTCCATCCGACGAATACGTGCTTCCGATCCAATGCTGTCGTTATCCATTTCGGAAACTGAGCATTGGGTTTCAGCGTGAAGCGGTCATTGGCCGCGACTCAACACACGCGGATGATTCATGCAGCGCTGTACCGCTCCAGCCAATGCGCATACGGTGCCAGCAACCCCCAGGACGGCTTGTCTTTGGTGAGAGCCTTAGCCGCCTGTTAGGCCCAGTTCGGATTGGCCAGGTGAGCGAGACCAATCATGACCAAGTCCATCTGCTTGTCCGCGACCACGCGCTCCGCGGTGGCCGCTTGCTTGCGCGAGCCGGAGACTGGCGCTTCCAGAAACTGCATACCGGCAGCCTGCAAGGCTTGGCCAAGCTCAACGACCCAACTATGCGACAGCATCGAACTCTCGATGGCGATGCACCCTCGGCGCATCCCCCTCAAAGCACCGCTCTCTGCGTCGAGCCATATCTGCCGGGAAGCCTCGTCATCACGCACCATGCAATGACGAACTCGGCAGATTGCGCGGCGGCGTGTGGCGTTGGAGCAATCTGCGCCCCAAGTTTTGCCAGTGCCTCGCTGGCCGCAGGTGAACGATTCCAGACGGTGACCTGATGTCCGGCCTGAAGCAGACGGGTGGCCATTCGGCTTCCCATCGCACCCAAACCCAAAAAGGCAATGTGTGACATTTGCTTCCCTGTTTATCGAGCAGCTAGTTTGGCCTGGCGAGCCGCAGCCACCATGCCATCCAGCCAATCCTGATGGCCGCTAATCATCGGGTTCGGTTTGGCTCGGGCCAGTGCCTGTGCCGGTTTTCCGACCTGGGTTTCCTGCGTAAGGATGCGAACACGACCAGCAGCCAGCTCCTCAATTAACCACGCATGGTGGACATCGAGACGGTCTTCCGGCGTCGAGCCCGCCCAGCCATGCCAGGCGATTCGTGCTGCTTGGCCGACTACCGGCGCAACGTGTTCAACGACCTGCGCTTCAACGGGGAACCCGAAGGTTTCGAAGTAGAAGCGGTCACCCAGGGCCAGTTCTGGACCTTTGCCGTCGTAGAACCGAGTATTGGCCGAGTTGGCGTAATAGGTCGGCCACCGGTGCGGCGTGTTCAGGAAGGGCCAAAGCTCTTCGGCCGTCAGCCCGGTGACGATGACTTCGTTGGAGCAGTAGTTGTCGGTGAAACCGGGCACATAGCCGGCCGGCCAAAGAATGTCGCTCATGGTGATTTCCTCTATCAAGTCGTGGCAGAAGTGCCGATGGGGTGCACTGTACTTTCGACATTTGAATGAATAAATCACCGTAAAATCACATTATTTATTACACACACGAACAAATGATGCGCACTTTCGATAACACTCAGGTCGGCAGCATCGAACTCTTCTGCAAGGCCGCGGAACTGGGCAGTTTCTCCGCGGCGGCTGAG
>JAKLLO010000186.1 GCA_023150095.1 Zoogloea sp.
GTGGTGCGCGACTACGCTGCCCTGCGCGCCGAGATCGACAAGGCCTTCGCGCGCGTCTGACGCGCCCCCGGCGGCGCGCCATCGGGCGCCGGCAGCCCCGGGGCGATGCGCCACCGCTTCCATAGGCGCCCCGCCCCGCGCGCCTTACTCCTCATTCCTCACGCCTGACTCGCTCCATGCACCGAGAACGCTTCTTCACCCTCTCTGCCTCCTGCCCCGACCGCGTCGGCATCGTCGCCAAGGTCTCGGGCTTCATCGCCGAGCATCAGGGCTGGATCCTCGAGACCTCGCTGCACGCCGAGCCGCCGCTCGACGCGGGCGAGCTCGGGCGCTACTTCATGCGTATCGAGATCAAGGCCGACTCGCTGCCCTTCCACCTCGCCGAGTTCCGCGACAAATTCCGTCCGCTCGCCGAAGAGCTGGAGATGGACTGGAAGATCACCGACTCCGCGGTCAAGAAGCGCGTGGTGGTGCTGGTCAGCAAGCAGGAGCACTGCCTCTACGACCTGCTCGCGCGCTGGCAGTCGAAGGAGCTCGACATCGAGATCGCGTGCGTGATCTCCAATCACGACACCTTCCGCGGCTTCGTCGAGTGGCATGGCATCCCCTTCCACCACGTGCCGGTGAGCGCCGACAACAAGGCCAGCGCCTACGCCGAGGTGCAGCGCATCTTCGAGGAAGTGCGCGGCGACACCATGGTGCTGGCGCGCTACATGCAGATCCTGTCGCCCGGCCTGTGTGCCGCCTACCCCGGGCGCATCATCAACATCCACCACAGCTTCCTGCCCAGCTTCGTCGGCGCCAAGCCCTACCACCAGGCCTACGCCAAGGGCGTCAAGCTGATCGGCGCGACCTGTCACTACGTCACCGCCGACCTCGACCAGGGCCCGATCATCGAGCAGGACGTGATCCGCATCGACCACTCCGACGCGGTCGAGGACATGGTCCGCTACGGCAAGGACATCGAAAAGACCGTGCTCGCGCGTGGCCTGCGCTACCACCTGGAAGACCGCGTGCTGGTGCATGGCAACAAGACGGTGGTGTTCCGATGAGCCGCATCCGTTGGGTTACGCCCTACGGGCTGACCCGACCTACGCCACTCCCCCTGTAGGGGCGGCTTCAGCCGCCCGCCGAGCCTGATCAACGGACAGATGGGCGACCAGAACCGCCCAACCCCAAACAGAGACTGAGGAATCCACCATGCCCTGGCGTCTCCTGCGCTTTGCGCTCAACAAGAAACATCCCGAGCCGCGGATGTTCACCCCCCACGCCGAGCTCAAGTCGAGCTACGACGTGGTGATCATCGGCGGCGGCGGGCACGGTCTGGCGGCGGCCTACTACCTGGCCCGCGAGCACGGCATCACCAACGTGTGCGTGCTCGAGAAGGGCTACATCGGCGGCGGCAACACCGGCCGCAACACCACGATCATCCGCTCCAACTACCTCACCCCCGAGGGCGTGCAGTTCTATGACGAGTCGGTCCGCCTGTGGCAGGACCTCTCCCAGGACTTCGACCTCAATCTGTTCTACGCCAACCGCGGCCACTTCACCCTGGCCCACACCGATTCGGCCCTGCGCACCATGCGCTGGCGCGCCGAGGTGAACAAGCACTACGGCGTGGCCTCGGAAGTGGTCGGCCCGGAAGTGGTGAAGGAAGCCGCGCCGATGATCGACATCACCTGCGGCGGCCACGCCCCGATCCTCGGCGCCCTGTACCACGCGCCCGGCTCGGTGGCCCGCCACGACGCGGTGGCCTGGGGCTACGGCCGCGGCGCCGACCAGCGCGGCGTCGAGATCCACCAGCAGACCGAGGTGCTCGGCATCGACGTGCAAGGCGGCAAGGTGAAGGGCGTGCAGACCTCCCGCGGCTACATCGCCACGGGCAAGGTGCTGTGTGCGGTGGCCGGCTCCACCCCGCGCATCCTCAAGATGGTCGACATCAAGTCGCCGATCTACATCCACCCGCTGCAGGCCATGGTCAGCGAGCCGGTCAAGCCCTGGCTCGACCCGATCCTGGTGTCCGGCAGCCTGCATGTGTACATCAGCCAGTCGGCCCGCGGTGAGCTGGTGATGGGCGCCTCGCTCGACCCGTACGAGCTCCACGGCACGCGCTCCACGCTGGATTTCGTGGAGGGCCTCACCACCCACATGCTCGAGATGTTCCCCTTCCTCTCCAACGTGAAGGTGATGCGCCAGTGGGCCGGCATGGCCGACATGACGCCGGACTTCGCCCCGGTGATGGGCAAGACCCCGGTGGAAGGCTTCTACCTGGATTCCGGCTGGGGCACCTGGGGCTTCAAGGCCACGCCGGTGTGCGGCAAGACCATGGCCCACACCGTGGCCACCGACACCACCCATCCGCTCATCACCGGCTTCTCCCTCGACCGCTTCCGCAACTACGCCCTCACCGGCGAAAAGGGCGCGGCGAGCGTGGGCCACTAAGCGAGGTTCCGACCATGAAGATCATGACCTGTCCCCTCAACGGACCGCGCCCCGTCTCCGAGTTCTTCTACTGGGGCGAAGTCCGGCCGATGCCCGACCCCGCCGCCTGCGACGACGCCACCTGGGCCGACTACGTCTTCAACCGCAACGGCGCCCCCGGCGTGAAGCGCGAGTGGTGGTGCCACACCCCCAGCAACACCTGGTTCATCGCCGAACGCGACACCGAGAAGGACGTCGTCGTGCGCACCTACTTTTACGAGGGAGAAGCCTGATGCGACTGCCTGCCATCAGCGGCGAATGGATCGACCGCTCCCGTTCCGTCGAATTCAGCTTCGAGGGCCGCAGTTACAAGGGCTACGAAGGCGACACCGTCACCACCGCCCTGTGGGGTGCCGATGTTCGCGTGCTGGGCCGCAGCTTCAAGTACCACCGGCCCCGCGGCGTGCTGTCCCTCGCCAACCACGACACCAACGCCATCCACCAGTGGGGCGACGTGCCCAACCTGCGCGCCGACGTCACGCCGCTGGTGGCCGGGATGGACCTCACCGCGGTCAACACCTTCGGCTCGCTGGAGCACGACAAGGGCCGCATCCTCGGCAAGCTGTCGCGCTTTCTGCCGGTGGGCTTCTATTACAAGGCCTTCCACAACAAGCGCCTTGTTCCGGATGATGACCGGCCTCGGCCGCGTCGATTTCGCCACCCCCCACAAGCGCACGCCCAAGGCCTACGACTTCTGCGACGTGCTGGTGATCGGTGGCGGCGCATCCGGCCTCTCCGCCGCGCTGGCCGCCGCCGCCCAGGGCGCCGACGTGGTGGTGGTGGACGAGAACGCCCGCATCGGCGGCGCCGCCGGCTACCAGCTCGGCAACGACGCCACCCGCCGCCGCACCCACGCCGAGCTCCTCGCCCGGGTGGCCGCCGAGCCGCGCATCCGCGTCGTCACCGCCACCTACGCCGCCGGCTACTACAAGGACCACTGGATTCCGCTGGTCAGCGCGGAGCGCATGGTCAAGATGCGCGCCGGCAGTGTGGTGGTCGCCAGCGGCGCCTATGAGCAGCCGGCCGTCTTCCACAACAACGACCTGCCCGGCGTGATGCTGGCCAGCGCCGCCCAGCGCCTGATCTACCGCTACGGCGTCAAGCCGGTGCAGCGCGCGGTGGTGCTCGCCGCCAACGCCGACGGCTACCGGGCCGCCCTCGACCTGCTCGCCAACGACGTGGCCGTGGCCGCGCTGGTGGATCTGCGCCCCACTGTTGGCACCGCCGAGCCCCTGGCCCGCCTGCTCGCCCAGGCCGGCGTCGAGGTCATCACCGGCAGCTGCATCGTCGAAGGCGTGGCCGATGCCGCCGGGCTGTGTGCCGGCGCCCGCGTCGCCAGCCTCGGCGCCGACGGCCGGCCGGTGGGCGCCACGCGCGACATCGCCTGCGACGGCATCCTGATGAGCACCGGCTGGGCGCCCGCCGCCAACCTGCTCTACCAGGCCGGCACCCGGATGCGCTTCGACGGCGCGGTGGAGCAGTTCGTGCCGGACGTGCTGCCCGAGGGCGTGTTCGCCTGCGGCCGCGTGAATGGCGTGTTCGGGCTCGAGCGCAAGCTCGCCGACGGCGCCCGCGCAGGCAGCCACGCCGCCGCCGCGGCTGGCTTCGGCAGCGCCACCGGCGAGGCTCTGCCGCCCGAGGCCGAGTGCCCCAGCCACCCGTGGCCGATCGTCGATCACCCGGCCGGCAAGAACTTCGTCGATTTCGACGAAGACCTGCAATACAAGGATTTCTGCAACGCGGTGCAGGAGGGCTTCGACAACATCGAGCTGCTCAAGCGCTTCTCCACCAACGGCATGGGCCCCAGCCAGGGCAAGCACTCCAACATGAACGGGCTGCGCATCCTGGCCCGGCTCACCGGCAAGCAGCCCCAGCAGGTGGGCACCACCACCGCCCGGCCGTTCTTCCACCCGGTGCCCATGTCCATCCTGGCCGGGCGCGGCTTCAGCCCCGAGCGGCGCACCCCGCTGCACAGCCGCCACGAAGCCCTCGGCGCCAGGTGGATGCCCGCCGGCGTGTGGCAGCGGCCGGAGTTCTACCAGCGCGCCGGCGAGAGCCGTCTCGACTGCATCCGCGGCGAAGCGGCGGCGGTGCGCGGTGGCGTCGGCATCATCGACGTGGGCACCCTGGGCAAGCTGGAGGTGATCGGCCCGCAGGCGGCCGAGTTCCTCGAGCGCGTCTATACCGCCAGCTACGCCAACCTCAAGGTGGGCATGACCCGCTACGCGGTGATGTGCGACGAGTCCGGCGTGGTGATCGACGACGGCGTGGTGGCCCGGCTGGCCGAGGACCACTTCTACTTCACCACCACCACATCCGGTGCCGCGACGATCTACCGCGAGCTGTCGCGCCTCAACACCATGTGGCGGCTCGACTGCGGCATCGTCAATCACACCGGTTCGTTTGCCGCGGTCAATCTGGCCGGGCCGAAGTCCCGCGCGGTGCTCGGCAAGCTCACCGGGCTCGACCTCTCCGCCGCCGCCTTCCCGTATCTGGCGGTGCGCGAGGGTGAGGTGGCCGGCATCCCCGCCCGCCTGATGCGCGTCGGCTTCGTCGGCGAGTGGGGCTACGAGATCCACGTGCCCGCCAACTGCGGCGGCGCCCTGTGGGACGCCTTGATGGCAGCCGGTGCCAGTCACGGCATCCGCCCCTTCGGCGTCGAAGCCCAGCGTCTGCTGCGCCTCGAGAAGGGCCACATCATCATCGGCCAGGACACCGACGGCCTCACCACCCCGCTGGAGGTGGGCCTGGAGTGGGCGCTCAAGATGAACAAGCCCTTCTTCGTCGGCCAGCGCAGCCTCGCCGCGGTCGGCCGCCTGCCGCGCCGCCAGAAGCTGGTGGGCATCCGCTTCCCGGCGGACCACGTGGGCCCGGTGCCGCTGGAATGCAACCTGGTCATCGCCGGCGGCGACATCGCCGGGCGCGTCACCAGCATCGCCTACAGCCCGGCGGTCGGCTGCCACATCGGCCTCGCCTTCGTGAAGCCCGAACTGGCCGAAACCGGCACCCGGCTCGAGATCCGCCTCACCGGCGGCTCGATGGTCCAGGCCACCGTCGCCACCGCCCCGTTCTACGACCCCGAAAACCTCAAGCAGAAGGAGGCCGCGTGATGTTTGCGAACAACCTCGCCCCGAGCCCGGTGGCCGACCTCGTCGCCGCCACGCTGCTCCCGCCCGAGCAGCAGGCCGCCGCCGCGGCCACCCTGGGCATCGCCGACCGCTCCGAGCTGGCCCGCCACGGCTGCAAGGGCCCGGGCGCTGCCGAATGGCTGGTCGCCCTCGGCCTGCCGATCCCGCCGGCGCCCAACAGCTGGCTGCCCCTCGACGATGGCGGACGCATCGCCCGGCTCGGCTTCACCGAGTTCCTGATCGAAGGCCCGGCCGCGCTGATCGCCCCCCTCGCCGCCGCGCCGCGGGGCCCGGGCGTGTATCCGGTGCTGCGCCAGGACGCCGCCTTCGTGCTGGCCGGCAGCCGCCTCGACGAGCTGTTGCGCCAGAGCTGCAGCGTGAATTTCCGCGCCCTCGACCTGGCCGCCCGCCCGGTGGTGCTGACCTCGATGGTCGGCGTCGGGGTCACGGCGATCCCCGAGCTGCGCGCCGGCCGCCCGAGCCTGCGCATCTGGTGCGACGGCACCTACGGACATTACCTGTGGGAAACCCTCCTCGACATCGCCGGTGATCTCGGCGGCGGCGCGGTGGTTGCCCGCAGCATCGACTGAACCCCCAACCCACCTTCAGGAGAGCGGCAATGACGCCCACAGAAGCCAAGCAGTTTCTCGCGGACAACGACGTCAAGTATGTCCTTGCCCAGTTTGTCGACATCCACGGCGCGGCCAAGACCAAGGCCGTACCCGCCGCGCACTTCGAGAGCATCCTCACCACCGGGGCCGGCTTTGCGGGCTTCGCGGTGTGGGGCCTCGGCATCGAGCCCAACGGCCCGGACTACATGGCCATCGGCGACCTCTCGACCCTCACCCTGGTGCCCTGGCAGCCCGGCTACGCCCGCATCGCCTGCGACGGCCACGTGAAGGGCGAGCCCTGGCCGCTGGACACCCGCGTGGTGCTGAAGGATCAGATCAAGCGCCTCGATGCCAAGGGCTACACCTTCTTCACCGGGCTGGAGCCGGAGTTCTCGCTGCTGAAGAAGGACGAAGCCGGCCAGATCATCCCGACCGATCCGACCGACACGCTGCCCAAGCCCTGTTACGACTACAAGGGCCTGTCGCGCAACCGCCAGTTCCTCGAAACCCTCACCGACAGCCTGCGGGCGGTGGATGTGGACGTCTATCAGATCGACCACGAGGACGCCAACGGCCAGTTCGAGATCAACTACACTTACGCCGACTGCCTCACCTCCGCCGACCACTACCTGCTGTTCAAGATGGCCGCCTCGGAGATCGCCAACGACCTGGGCATGATCTGCTCGTTCATGCCCAAGCCCTTCGCCAACCGCCCGGGCAACGGCATGCACATCCACATGTCGCTGGGCGACGGCAAGACCAACCTGTTTGCCGACAAGCACGACCGCCGCGGGCTGGGCCTCTCGAAGCTGGCCTACCAGTTCCTCGCCGGCATCCTCGCCCACGCCCCGGCGCTGGCGGCGATCTGTGCCCCGACGGTGAACAGCTACAAGCGCCTCGTGGTTGGCCGCTCGCTCACGGGCGCCACCTGGGCTCCGGCCTACATCAGCTACGGCGACAACAACCGCTCGTCGATGGTGCGCATCCCCCACGGCCGCCTCGAACTGCGCCTGCCGGACGGCGCCTGTAACCCCTACCTCGCCACCGCCGCGGTGATCGCCGCCGGCCTCGACGGCATCGAGCGCGACCTCGACCCGGGCGAACCCCACAACCAGAACCTCTACGCCCTCAGCCCCGAGGAGCTCAAGGCCGCCGGCATCGGCATCCTGCCCCAGAACCTCCACGAGGCCCTGCTGGCGCTGGAAGCCGACACCGTGTTGTGCAAGGCCCTCGGCCCCGTCGCCACCGAATTCCTGCGCCTCAAGCACATGGAGTGGGTGGAGTACATGCGCCACGTGTCGGACTGGGAAATCAAGAACTACCTGGAATTCTTCTGATGTCCCTGTAGGGGCGACTTCAGTCGCCCTTCAGGACCTCGATCAACCTCCGCGGGCGACTGAAGTCGCCCCTACATGAAGGAGAACAAACCATGTGTGGAATCGTTGGATTGCTGGTGAAGACACCGGCCCTGCGCGAGCAGCTCGGCGAGCTGATGGTGCCGATGCTGATCGGCATGACCGAGCGCGGCCCCGACTCGGCCGGCCTGGCGGTGTTCGGCAACCCGCTGGCTGAGAGCCAGCGCAAGATCAGCGTGTATTCCGGCCTCACCGAGGACGGCGCCGACTTCAACTGGCTGGGCCTCGCCCACAGCCTGAAGGAGCACCTGGGCGTGCCTGTGGACATCAGCATCAAGGGCAACCACGCCATCCTCAGCTTCGACGTGGCCCCGACCATCGTCAAGCGCTGGATCGCCGAGCATCACCCCAAGCTGCACATCCTCTCGACCGGCCGCAGCATCGACCTCTACAAGGACATCGGCACGCCGGCCGAGGTGGCTGCCCGCTACGGCTTCTCCGGCCTCACCGGCTCGCACCTGGTTGGCCACACCCGGATGGCCACCGAATCGGCGGTGACGCCGGACCGCGCCCACCCCTTCACCGCCGGCGAGGATTTCTGCCTGGTGCATAACGGCTCGCTGTCCAACCCCAACGGCATCCGCCGGATGCTCGAGCCGCGCGGCATCCGCTTCGAGACCGACAACGACACCGAAGCCGCCTGCCGTTTCCTCGAATGGCGCCTGCGCGAAGGCGACGACCTGGAAACCGCGCTGCAGAAGGGCTTCGAGGAGCTCGACGGCTTCTTCACCTTCCTGATGGGCACGCCCGACAAGCTGGCCCTGATCCGCGACCCCTTCGCCTGCAAGCCGGCGGTGGTGGCCGAGACCGACGACTACGTGGCCATCGCCTCCGAGTTCCGCTCGCTCGCCCACCTGCCCGGCATCAAGCACGCCACCGTTTTCGAACCCGCGCCCGAGGAGATGTACGTATGGAACGCCTGACCTTCGATCTCGCCACCACCCCGCTGCGCGAGCTCAACACCTTCCTGCACAACGACGCCAAGGATGGCAAGCCCCGCCACGTCACCGTGCTCAACCCCGACGGCGCCCACAACATCGCCGTCGGCCTCGACTGCCCCGTGCAGGTTGAAGTGGTCGGCCACGCCGGCTACTACGCCGGCGGGATGAACAAGTCGGCCACCGTCACCATCACCGGCAGCGCCGGCACCGGCGTGGCCGAGAACATGATGAGCGGCAAGGTGCACGTGAAGGGCTTTGCCTCCAATGGCGCCGGCGCCTCGGCCCACGGCGGCCTGCTGGTGATCGACGGCGACGCCGGCCTGCGCTGCGGCATCTCGCTGAAGGGCGGCGACATCGTCGTCGGCGGCTCGGTGGGCAGCTTCTCGGCCTTCATGGCCCAGGCCGGCCGCATGGTGATCTGCGGCGACGCCGGCGACGCGCTGGGCGACTCGCTCTACGAGGCGGTGCTCTACGTGAAGGGCAGCGTGAAATCCCTCGGCGCCGACGCCCAGTACGAGGAAATGACCGACGCCGACATCGCCGCGGTGGCGAGCCTGCTCGACCAGGCCGGCCTCGACCACGACCCGAAGGCCTTCCGGCGCATCGCCTCCAAGCGTTCCCTGTACCACTGGAACGCCGACGCCAACCAGGAATATTGAGCAGGACCATCGCGCCGCCACCCGCGCGCCACCCGGAACATCGAGGACACGATCATGGAAACCAAACCCCTGCACTTCAAGCACCTCTCCCGCGAGGAATCCTACGGCTACGACCGCAAGACCCTCGACTACATCCGCAACGCCGCGGCCCACGGCCTGTATGAAATCCGCGGCATGGGCGCCAAGCGCAAGCTGCCCAACTTCGACGACCTCGTCTTCCTGGGCGCCTCCATGTCGCGCTACCCGCTCGAAGGCTATCGCGAGAAGTGCCTCACCAAGACCGTGCTCGGCACCCGCTTCGCCAAGAAGCCCATCGAGCTGGACATCCCCATCACCATCGCCGGCATGAGCTTCGGCGCGCTCTCCGCCAACGTGAAGGAAGCGCTGGGCCTCGCCGCCTCCGAGATGGGCACCTCCACCACCACCGGCGACGGCGGCATGACCCAGGAAGAGCGCCGCTCCTCCAAGACGCTGATCTACCAGTGCCTGCCGTCCCGCTACGGCTTCAACCCCGACGACGTGCGCAAGGCCGACGCCATCGAGGTGGTGATCGGCCAGGGCGCCAAGCCGGGCGGCGGCGGCATGCTGCTGGGCCAGAAGGTGAACCCCCGCGTCGCCAAGATGCGCACCCTGCCCGAGGGCGTGGACCAGCGCTCCGCCTGCCGCCACCCGGACTGGACCGGCCCGGACGACCTCGCCATCAAGATCCAGGAACTGCGCGAGATCACCGACTGGGAGAAGCCCATCTACGTGAAGGTCGGCGCCACCCGCACCTTCAACGACGTGAAGCTGGCCGTGCATTCCGGCGCCGACGTGGTGGTGGTGGACGGCATGCAGGGCGGCACCGCCGCCACCCAGACCTGCTTCATCGAGCACGTGGGCATCCCGACCCTCGCCGCCGTGCGCCAGGCCGTCGATGCGCTCGAAGACCTCGACATGAAGGGCAAGGTCCAGCTGATCGTCTCCGGCGGCATCCGCACCGGCGCCGACGTGGCCAAGGCGCTGGCGATGGGCGCCGACGCGGTGGCCATCGGCCAGGGCGTGCTGGTGGCGCTGGGCTGCAACGGCGAGACCTACTTCCAGCACGGCGCCCACCAGGACGCCATCGCCGACTACAACGTCCTCGGCACCGCGCCCGGCTTCTGCCACCACTGCCACACCGGCAAGTGCCCGGTGGGCATCACCACCCAGGACGCGATCCTCGAGCAGCGCCTGACGCCGGCGGTGGGTGCCAAGCACCTGAAGAACTACCTCAAGACCCTCAACATGGAACTCACCACCATCGCCCGGGCTTGCGGCAAGCAGAACGTGCATCACCTGGAACCGGAAGATCTCGTCGCCCTCACCATCGAAGCCGCCGCCATGGCCGGCGTGCCGCTGGCGGGCACCAACTGGATTCCGGGCCGGGGGTTCTGAGCGGGCGAAGCCGGCCGAAGTGCTTCGGCCGGCGTCCCCTGTTCCGTAGGACTACAAAGGGACTTCCCCCACCCGCCCGGTGGGCTTGCCACCCGGCATCGAAGTGCCAAGATTGAATTGCTGAAGGTCAATCTGAAACGGCGAGGAGGGAAGTCCAAATGGATGCTACGACGGTTGGTGTGGAT
>JAKLLO010000187.1 GCA_023150095.1 Zoogloea sp.
GAGCTGTTTGCGTACGACGAATGCACGGCTCGCATCGAGCAAAGCGGTATCTGGTAGATCCTCGGGGATAACGAAGCAGCCGCGAAAATCCATCTGGGCATCGTCCGGAAAATACTCGTGGATTTTCTTTACATGGGGAATCGTTCCGTCCAGCCAGTTGTAAAGGTTGCGTTCGATAGAATCGAAACGGTCGTTCTCCGCCGCTGCTTGGCCGCCGACTTCGAGCTTAGCTCTATCCATTGACTTACCCAGCAGGTCCAGCAGCCAGCGAACGACTTGTTGCACTGGCTGGACCACGGTCTGGGTATTCGGATCGACGATGGGCAGGAACCAGAAGACACCGCCGGGCATACCTTTGTCGAAAGGCTCGGCGAGGTTCCAGTTGGCCAACACGCGGCCGAGCCCCGGTGCGTACGAGAACATCGCAAGATGCCAGATCACCTGTTGTTGGCTCGCACCCAAAGTCCATGTGTGCCTGGCCAGCGCTTGCTCAAAACCGAAGACATTGAGCAGATTGCGCTCGCAATCGTGGCGCGCTGCTGCATCCATCTCCAGGGCATCGAAGACATTCCCGAGCTCGGTGCGCATGTATTCGATGTGGCTTTGCCACGGCTCTTCAAGCTTGATCAGGCTGGTCTGTTTTTTTGACTGGATGCGCTCCAGCTCAAGGCTTTGGCGGATTTCGAGCAGGATGGTTTCAAAGTTCGGGATGTTTGCCATGATGATACTGAGCTACGAGTTGATGACGTACGGGATGATGCAGGAGGTCTCCCGGGGCCGCCAATGAAAGATCCCGTTCCGAATCGGTGAAGTCGTCAACATGGGGAGCCTGAGACGGAACGGGATCTTTCATTTCGTGTGCTCGCGCCGAGCGCGAAAGTGCAGCTTCAACTAACCACGGAGCTGCACTATGCGCACCCTTGCTCAACCCGCCTTATCGTCGGTGGACGAACTCGTCATCAACTGGCATGTAACCGAGGCCTGCAATTTTCGCTGCCGGTACTGCTACGCGCAGTGGGACAAGGCACCGGACCCGCGGGAACTGTTCCATGACGAGGCGGCTAGCCGGCAACTCTTGGAGCAACTCGCCGCCTATTTCTCCCCTGACAACTGCCGGAACCCCCTACGCGACGCGCTTGCCTGGTCGTCGCTGAGGCTTAACCTTGCTGGCGGGGAACCGCTTTTGTACGGCCTGCGGATTCTCTGGGTCGCCAGACAGGCACACTCGCTGGGAATGAGGGTGTCGATCATCACGAACGGTAGTTTGCTCACTCGCGACCGGATCGGTGAATTGGCCCCTTTGCTCACTGTACTAGGTGTGAGTATCGACACCGCCGATGCCGCCATCGCTAGAGATATCGGAAGGGGGAGCCGCAATGGGAGCGTGCTGGATCTGGTTGAACTGCAGCAAGGCTTGCGTTTCGCTCGCGAAATCAACCCGGCACTGCATTTGAAGCTCAATACGGTGGTTAGTGCGCTTAACCATCGGGAGGATATGAGTGCGTTGATCGGAGCAATTGGGCCGGATCGCTGGAAAGTGCTGCGGATGTTGCCAAGCGTGACCGATGCTTTGGCCGTGACGGCGGAGGCCTTCGAACGGTTTGTTGACCGCCATAGGTGCATGGGTTTGCCTATGTGCGTGGAGGACAACCACGATATGAGCCAGTCGTACATCATGATCGACCCGCAGGGCCGGTTCTTTCAAAATGCCCCCACGCTGAAGGGATACCGCTACAGCCGACCTATCCTTGAGGTAGGTGTTGGTAGTGCATTTGCGCAAATCGAGTTCGAAGCTGACGGCTTTGTGTCGCGCTACGTTGCTGACGGGGTAGGTGCATGAAGTACTCCGGCAACAAAGATATCAATGCACTGGTTCGCGCTTTGATCCGGAACGGCTGGGCTTATCGGCGGGGCACGAAGCATGGCCTACTCACGGTGCCGTCTGGTCGCCGGAGAGTCACCATTTCGGGGTCGCCGAGCGATCGGCGGACCCTGTCAAACCTGCTGCGGGATGTTCGGAAAGCGTTGCGGGCTGCTTGATGTCCGCAGAGCAAAATGGCGATTTCTGTCCCGACGCCAGTGATTACGAGGGCGTCGGGAGGGCCGATCGACTCTCGCTTTAGCCCAGGAACATCCGGTAGGCCGGGTTGGCGGTTTCGTCCACGTATTCGTAGCCGAGCTTGTCGAGGAAGCCCTGGAAGGCGTCCCGGTCGGACGGCGGCACCTGCATGCCCACCAGCACGCGGCCGAAGTCGGCGCCGTGGTTGCGGTAGTGGAACAGGCTGATGTTCCAGTCGGAGCGCAGGGTGTCGAGGAAGTTGAGCAGCGCGCCCGGCCGCTCCGGGAAGATGAAGCGGTACAGCACTTCGTTTTCTGCCTGGGGCGCGTGGCCGCCGACCATGTAGCGGATGTGGCTCTTGGCCATCTCGTCGTCGGTCAGATCGAGGCAGGGCAGCTCGTGGCGCTGCAGGAGCTCGGTGATGCGCACGCCTTCGGCGCGGTTGTGCACGCCCACGCCGACGAAGATGTGGGCGCGGCTGGCGTCGGCGTAGCGGTAGTTGAACTCGGTGATGTTGCGGTTGCCGAGCAGGTTGCAGAACTTCTTGAAGGAGCCGGGCTTTTCGGGGATGGTCACGGCCAGCACGGCTTCGCGCTGTTCGCCCACCTCGGCCCGCTCGGCCACGAAGCGCAGGCGGTCGAAGTTCATGTTGGCGCCGGAGGCCACGGCCACCAGGGTCTTGTCCTTGAGGGCGTGGCGCTTGGCGTATTCCTTGGCGCCGGCCACCGCCAGCGCGCCGGCGGGTTCGAGGATGGAGCGGGTGTCCTCGAACACGTCCTTGATGGCGGCGCAGATGGCGTCGTTATCCACCAGGATCATCTCGTCCACGTATTCCTGGCACAGGCGGAAGGTCTCCTCGCCCACCAGCTTGACCGCGGCGCCATCGGCAAACAGGCCCACGTTGGCGAGCTCGATGCGCTTGCCGGCGGCGAGCGAGCGGGTCATGGCGTCGGCGTCGACGGTCTCGACGCCGATCACCTTGATGTCGGGACGTACGCGCTTGATGTAGGCCGCGACACCCGCCAGCAGGCCGCCGCCGCCCACGCAGCAAAACACCGCGTGGATCGGCTTGGGATGCTGGCGCAGGATTTCCATCGCGATGGTGCCCTGGCCGGCGATCACCTCCACGTCGTCGTAGGGATGGACGAAGGTCAGCTTCTCGGTCTTCTCGAGTTCCTTGGCGTGACCGTAGGCGTCGGAATAGCTCTCGCCGGCCAGCACCACTTCGCCGCCGTGGCGCTTGACCGCGTCGATCTTGATCGCCGGGGTGGTGGTGGGCATCACGATCACGGCGCGCACGCCGAGCTTCTTGGCCGACAGCGCGACGCCCTGGGCGTGGTTGCCGGCGGAGGCGCAGATCACCCCGCGCTTGAGGGCCGCCGGGCTGAGGCTGGCCATCTTGTTGTAGGCGCCGCGCAGCTTGAAGCTGAACACCGGCTGCATGTCTTCGCGCTTGAAGTAGATCTTGTTGTGAATGCGCGCCGACAGGTTCGGAGCCAGGTCGAGGGGCGTCTCGATCGCCGCGTCGTACACCTGGGCGGTGAGGATCTTCTGGAGGTAGTCGGGGTGCTGCGCGCTCATGGCTGAACCTGTGCTTGTCGGCTGGGGAAGCGTCAAAGGGTAGCAGCCGGAGGAACTGCACTGCAACATACGGGTTTTTCTTCGGGAACTGACATGAGCGACATCCAGCGGGCCGGCACCACCCGGCGCTACTCCGATTTCTGCGTGCATGAGGGCGTGGTGCATTGCGTCGAGGTGCCCCCCGACGAGACCGCCGACGTGACCACCCAGACGGCGCAGATGCTGGCCAGCCTCGAGCGTTACCTGATCGCCGCCGGCAGCGGCAAGGATCGGCTGCTGATGGCCACGCTGTATCTCGTCGACATGGCCGACTACGACGCGGTGAATGCGGTGTGGGACGCCTGGGTGCCCGAAGGCACCGCGCCGTGCCGCGCCTGCGTGCAGGTGGTGCGCCTGGCCAGCCCGGGCTGGCGGGTCGAGGTGGCGGTGCAGGCGGCGCTGGGCTGAGCGTGCAGGGGGCGCAACCCGTCGGCATGATGACATTGGCAGCCCATAATGGGTTTTTGCTGCCTTTACATCCTTCGTCCCCTGCCTATAGTGTCAGTTTGGGCGCGTCGCAGGGGAAAGCCCCCCGAAGAGGGGTGAGCGGGCGTTCGCCCACCATCAATCTTGCATCCGGGAGGTCGTCATGACTTTGCGTCAGCGCTTTATTATCGGTGCCGCCGGCATCGCCCTTGCCCTCGCGGGCTCCATGGCCCAGGCCGGGCCCTACTCGGCCATGTACGTCTTCGGCGACAGCCTCTCCGATGTCGGCAATGACGCGCTGATCTCCGGTGGCGCCGTGCCCCGGACCTCGATCTTCACCGACGGCACCACCTCCGGCCGCTTCACCAACGGCTACAACTACATCGACTACATGGCCAGCTTCATGGGCCTCTCGGTCACGCCGTCGGTGGCGGGCGGCACCAACTACGCCTACGGCGGCGCGCGGGTCGATGGCATCACGCCGGCGCTGGTGCCGCTGGGTGGGATGTCGTTCAACCAGCAGGTGGCGTCCTACGTGGGCAGTCACGCGGGCGCCGCCGACCCCAACGCGCTGTACGTGCTGTGGGCCGGTGCGAACAACGTCTCCGACGGGATCACCACCGTGGCGACGGGCGGCAGCCCGTCCGCCATCGGCACCCAGATCGGCAACTCGATCGCCGCCATCGGTTCGGCCATCGGTGCGCTGGGGCTCAATGGCGCCCAGCACTTCCTGGTGCTCAACCTGCCCGACCTCTCCCAGACGCCGGTGATCCGTTACGCCGGAAGCCCGCTTCTGACCGGCATCGCCCAGTCGGCCAGCGTCGGCTTCAACTCGGCCCTGGCGGGCCTGGTCGGGAGTGCGGCCTTCTCGGCGCTCGACATCACCCTGTTCGATGTCTTCACCGAGCAGACCAAGGTGACCAACGATCCCGCCGCCTACGGCTTCACCGACACCACCCACGCCTGCTACACCGGCGATCCCGACGGTGCGCCGCGGCCTGGCTGGGGCGCGCCGACCACCTGCGCCGACGCCAGCGGGTACATGTACTTCGACTACATGCACCCGTCCGAGGCCTTGCACAACCGGCTGGCCCTGCTGGCCTACGATGCGCTTGCCGTTCCCGAGCCCACCACCCTTTCGCTGCTCTTCGCCGGCCTGGGCATGATGGGCTTCCTGCGGCGTCGCCAGATGCGCGGCTGAACCTCTCCCCCAGCCCTGTTGTCGAACGGCCTGCCCCTTCCGGGGTGGGCCGTTCTGCTTTTACCCTTCCCGCTGTAAGGCTTTGTTTTTCGACAGAAGGCGGGCCGCTCCGCTAGAATGCAGAGTTCCCCGCCGTACGAATCCAGGTAACGCAATGACTCAGCGCCTGCGCGAAATCCCCTATAACTACACTTCGTTCTCCGACCGCGAGATCGTGATCCGCCTGCTCGGCCATGACGCCTGGCAGACGCTCGATGCCCTGCGCGCCGAGCGCGTCACCGGCCGATCTGCGCGGATGCTCTACGAGGTGCTGGGCGATGTGTGGGTCGTGCAGCGCAACCCGTACCTGCAGGACGACCTGCTCGCCAACCGTGACCGCCGCGGCGCGCTCATCGAAGCCCTGCGCCATCGGCTCCATGAAGTCGAGAAGCGCCGCGAGGAAGCCAGCGGCGAAGATCCCGATCGCAGCGCCAAGGTGGCGAGCCTGGTGGTGGCCGCCCACGCCGCGGTCGATCGCTTCAAGAGCTTCTTCGAAGAGACCTACGACCTCCGGAAGCGCGTCCGGCACGAGCTGGCCCGCCATACCCGCAAGGACAACATCTGCTTCGACGGCCACGCCCGCGTCTCCCACGTGACCGACGCCACCGACTGGCGCGTCGAGTACCCCTTCGTGGTCCTGTATCCGGACACCGAGGACGAGATGGCGCCGCTGGTGAAAAGCTGCATCGAGCTCGGCCTGACCATCATCCCGCGCGGGGGCGGCACCGGCTACACCGGCGGCGCCGTGCCGCTCGATCCGCGCTCGGTCGTCATCAACACCGAGAAGCTGATTTCCATGGGCCCGGTCGAGGAAGTCGCGCTGCCCGGCCCCGGCGGCGCGGGCACGCTGGCGCCCTACGCCACCATCCGCACCGGCGCCGGCGTCGTCACCGAGCGCGTCTCCGAAGCGGCGTCGTCGGCCGGCCGCGTGTTTGCCGTGGACCCGACCTCGGCCAGTGCCTCGTGCATCGGCGGCAACATCGCCATGAACGCCGGCGGCAAGAAGGCCGTGCTGTGGGGCACCGCGCTCGACAACCTGGCCTGGTGGAAGATGGTCACGCCCGACGGCAACTGGCTGGAGGTCGAGCGCCTCAACCACAACTTCGGCAAGATCCACGAGCAGGAAACCGTCGAGTTCCGCCTGCGCCGCTTCGATGCGCGCACTTACAAGCAGATCTCCGAAGAAATCCTGCGCATGCCGGGCGCGGCCTGCCGTAAAGAGGGCCTCGGCAAGGACGTCACCGACAAGTTCCTGGGTGGCGTGCCCGGCGTGCAGAAGGAAGGCACCGACGGCCTGATCGTCGCCTCCCGCTGGGTGCTCCACAAGATGCCGCCGGTCACCCGCACCGTGTGTCTGGAGTTCTTCGGCCAGGTGCGCGAGGCCGTGCCGGCCATCGTCGAGATCACCGACTACTTCAAGCCGGGCGGCGCCGGCCACGCGGCGGGCATCCAGCTCGCCGGCCTGGAGCACCTGGACGAGCGCTACGTGCGCGCGGTGGGCTACACCACCAAGGCCAAGCGCCACGGCCGCCCCAAGATGGTGCTGATCGGCGATGTGGTGGGCCACGACGAGGCCGCGGTGATGACCGCCGTCTCCGACGTGATCCGCATGACCAACACCCGCGGTGCCGAAGGCTTCATCGCCGTCAGCCCCGAGCAGCGCAAGAAGTTCTGGCTCGACCGCTCGCGCACCGCCGCGATCTCGCGCCACACCAACGCCTTCAAGGTGAACGAAGACGTGGTGATCCCGCTGCCGCGGATGGGCGACTACTGCGACGGCATCGAGCGCATCAACATCGAGCTGTCCACCCACAACAAGCTTGCGCTGTGCGACGCCCTCAGCGAGTTCCTGCAGGGCGAGCTGCCGCTGGATACCGGCGACGCCACGATCTCGCGTGACGAGCTGATCGGCGAGAAGCGCAAGGACGCCCTCGACTACGTGGCCTCGGTGCGCCGCCGCTGGCAGTGGCTGCTGGATAACCTCGACCTGCCGCTGGCCGAGGCCGAGCCGCAGTTTGCCGAATACGGCGTGCAGGCCGGCGAGCTGTCCAACCGCGCCGCCAACCCGCGGCTGTTCCACCGCCTGCAGGACTACTCCGTCCGCACCTCCTGGAAGACCGAGCTCAAGGCTCGCCTCGACAAGATCTTCGACGGCCAGCTGTTCGGCCCGGTGCGCGACGAGCTCAAGAAGCTGCACAAGCAGGTGCTGCGCGGCCGCGTCTTCGTGGCCCTGCACATGCACGCCGGCGACGGCAACGTGCACACCAACATCCCGGTGAACTCCGACAACTACGAGATGCTGCAGACCGCCAACAAGGCCGTCGACCGCATCATGGCGCTGGCCCGCTCCCTCAATGG
>JAKLLO010000188.1 GCA_023150095.1 Zoogloea sp.
AGTTCTGGCCCACCGAGTAGCCGCTGGCCTGGCTGTATTGCAGCACGTGCTTGCGCACGTCCTTGGTGTTGCTCGGCTCGTGGAACTGGGTGCCGTAGCGGTAGCCGAGGAAACTGTCGCTCCAGGTGGCGGCGGAGGCGAGGTTGGCGGTGCCGGCAAGGGCGACGAGGGCAAGGGTCTGGATGGTTTTCATGCTTGTGCTCCCTGAGAATTGGATTGTGTTCAGTGGGCTTCGGCCACGCGGGCAGCCTCGATGGCGCCGCGCTCGTCGGCTTCGCCGCCGTCGAAGTAGAGGTTGAGGAGCACCGCGGCGATGGAGGTCAGGAGGATTCCGGACTCAAGCAGCGGGTGCAGGCTGTGGGCCATCTGCTGGGTCCAGCGCGGCGCGACGAGGGGGATCATCCCGAAGCCGATGGAGATGGCGACGATGTAGAGGTTGTTGCGGTTGCCCTTGAAATCAACGTTGGCCAGAATGCGGATGCCGGTGGCGGCGACCATCCCGAACATCACCAGCCCGGCGCCGCCGAGCACGAAGGTGGGCACCGACTCCACCAGCGCGGCCATCTTGGGCAGCAGGCCGAGCACCAGCATGATCAGGCCCGCGGCCACGCACACCCAGCGGCTCTTCACCCCGGTCACGCCGACGAGGCCGACGTTCTGGGAGAAGCTGGTGTACGGGAAGGTGCTGAAGATGCCGCCCAGCAGCGTGCCGAGGCCGTCGGTGCGCAGGCCCGCCGAGAGGTCGCGGCGGGTGATGCGCCGGCCGGTGATCTCCGACAGCGCCAGGAACATCCCCGTCGATTCGATCATCACGACGATCATCACCAGGGTCATGGTCAGGATCATCAGCGGGTCGAAGGTCGGCATGCCGAAGGCGAAGGGCGTGACCACGTCGAACCACTGGGCCTTGGCGACCTTCTCGAAGCCCATCTTGCCCATCGCCACCGCCACGCCACAGCCGATGATGATGCCCAGCAACACCGCAATGTTGGCCACGAAGCCCTTCGCGTAGCGCACCAGCAGCAGTATCGCCGCCAGCACGAAGGCCGCCACGCCCATGTTGTCGAGGGCGCCATAGTTGGGGTTGTCCTTCATCGGGACGGGACCGGACAGCTTGAGGTCCGGTGCGCTGGCACCCGGAGGCAGGCTGGCCGCGGCGGTGGCCGCATCGGCACGGGCCTTATCCACCATTGCCACCAGCTTGGGCACGTCCACGCTCTGGGCCTGGGGCGCCGGGCCGCCCATCGCCCAGCCGATGCCCACGCGCATCAGGCTGATGCCGATGATCGCGATGATGGTGCCGGTCACAACCGGCGGGAAGAAGCGCAGCAGCCGGCTCATCACCGGCGCGATGGCGATGGAGATGATGCCGGCGCCGATGATCGCGCCGAAGATCGCCCGGGCGCCTTCCGGCCCGCCCTGGGCGTTGGCCATCGCCACCATCGGCCCGACCGCGGCGAAGGTGACGCCCATCATCACCGGCAGGCGGATGCCGAAGAAACGCCCCAGGCCGAGGGACTGGATCAGGGTGACCAGCCCGCAGCAGAAGAGGTCGGCGGAGATCAGCATCGCCACCTGCTCGGGGCTCAGCTTGAGGGCCCGCCCGACGATCAGCGGCACCGCCACCGCGCCCGCGTACATCACCAGCACGTGCTGCATGCCGAGGGCGAACAGCCGTCCGCCGGGCAGCTTCTCGTCGACCGCGTCCGCCCCGGGGGCGGCACCTTTGTGCGCAAGGTCCGACATGTCTTTTCCTTTACCTGTTTGGGCCGCCGCAACCGTTGCCGGCGACACCGGGGTTGAACAGGGGCTGCGCTGGAAGAGAACTTCATCAGCCACAGCCCTGCGCTTGCAGGAAAGGAAAAGCTAGAAACATGCCATGCCGTAAAATGCAGCAAAATGCGTTAAAAATGCCATTAAATGGCGTTAACGTCTCCTAACGTGCATCTATTGTGTGCATCCAGCACCAAGTTCGGGCATCGCGGGGGCCGGGCCATCTCCGGAAGAAGGCGCCGGTCTGGAACCGGTGCCGATGGCAGGGTGGGCGCGGGGTGCGCTCAGGCGGGCCGGGGGATCGGCCCGAGAAGATCAGGGCTGGCGTCGTCGGCGATCAAGGGCGAAGACGCACGGATTGACGACCGCAAGTTCAGCGAACGTGCAGGCAACGTGAAGAAAAATCCGCACCGGGCATTCACCTCGGGGCTGCCGGCCGGCGTCAGCGACGGGGATGTCGGATCGGCGCCTGGTCGGACTAGCCTGGGGGTCTCGCCCACATTGCGGTGTTCATCTGAGTTTAGTGCACGGCAACAATAATTGAATGGACATGGGCTAATAACCGTTATACGGTTTTGCTTATACAATCCCATTGCCCACGCCATGCCCCGGACCCGCCCCGAAGACCAGCTCGACACCGCCCTGCTGCGCGTTTTCTGCCTGCTCATCAGCGAGCGCAGCGTGTCGCGGGTGGCCCACCGCCTCAACCAGACCCAGCCGGCGGTGAGCCTCGCCCTGCGGCGCCTGCGCGCCATCCTCGGCGACCCGCTGCTGGTGCGCGAGAAGAACGGGATGGTGCCCACCGAGCGGGCGATGGCCCTGCTCTCCCACGCCCGCACGGCGCTGGCCGAGATCGACAGCATGACGCTGGCCCCGGAGCACTTCGATCCGGCCACCAGCCGCCAGGCCTTCCGGATCGGCGCGCCGGATTACCTGGCGCCGGTGTTCATCGCCAGCGTGGTCGAGCGCCTGCGCCGGGAGGCGCCCCAGGTGCGCCTGTCGGTGAGCGCCCTGGGGCCGGCCTTCGACTTTGAACGCTCGCTCGCCGAGGGCGAGCTGGATGTGGTGATCGGCAACTGGCCGGAGCCGCCGCCGCGGATGCATCTGTCGATGCTGCTGGAAGACGAGATCGTGTGCCTGATGTCGGCGCGCCACCCGCTGGCGGCACGGGGCCTCACGGCAGAGGATTTCCAGCGCGCCGCCCACGTGGTGCCGATGCCCTACGCCCTCAACCAGCGCGGGGTGATCGACGCGGCGCTGGCCGCCGGGCGGATCAACCGGGACGAGCGCGTGGTGGTGCAGTCCTTCATGCAGGCGCCGCACCTGCTGCCGGGCACCGACCTGATCTTCACCACCACCCGGCATTTCGCGCGTTTCTACGCCAACCTGCTGCCGCTGGCCATCGTCGCCTCGCCGATCCCCTTTCCGCCGATGCGCTTCTACCAGCTATGGCACGAGCGCAACCACGCCTCGCCGGCCCACCGCTGGATCCGCCGCCTCCTCACCGACTGCGGCCAGCGGCTCCAGCCCCTTACCGGGGACTGAAGGCCCGCCCCGCTCAGCCTTCCAGCCGCTTCACCAGCGTGAATACCGCCTGATGGGTGGGCGCCGGCAGGCCGTGGCGGTCGGCCAGGGCCAGCAGCACCCCGGTGATCGCGTCGATCTCGGTCTTCCGGCCGGCCAGCACGTCCTGCAGCATGCTCGCCCGGTTGGCGCCGGTGGCGGTGGCGACCGCCGCGACCCGGGCATGGGCGGCGGCCTCGTCGAGCGCCAGCCCTTCGGCCCGGAGCACCGGCCAGGCCTCGGTCACCAGCGCGTCCAGCAGCACCCGATGAGGTTGCGCCAGCAGTTCGCCGTTGCGCACCCGGAAGATCGCCGCCAGGGGGTTGATCGCCACATTCACCAGCAGCTTGGCGAGGCGCGCCGCGGCGATCTCCGGCTCGACCCGGGCGCGCAGCCCGGCCGCGGCCAGCAGCTCGGCCACCGGCTCGAAGCCCGGCGGCAGCAGGGTTTCGCCCGCGCCCGAAGGCTGCACCGCGCTGCCATCACGAAACGCCCCTTCGGTGGTGATGCCCTGCCCCGCCAGCACGCCGGCGCAGGCTTCGCGCAGCACGTCGTCCACCAGCCCGTTCTGCAGCGACACCACGCCCCGGGGCGCCATCGCCCGGGCGGTGAGCGCTGCGTCGCGGGTGTCGCCGGTCTTCACCAGCACGATCACCCAGTCCGCGCCCGGCGCGTCGTCCGGGCCAAAGGCTTCGGGGACGAACACCTCGCCGCCCACCGTCACGCCCTGCCGCAGCTCGGCGGCCCGCTCGTGGCTCCGGGCGATCACCGCCACCCGCCCGACCTTCGCCAGCCGCGCCGCAAAGTGCAGCCCCAGCGCGCCGGCGCCGACGATCGCCAGCGGATAGCGCCCGGCCGTCACTTCGCCGCCCCCGGGCTGATGCTGAGGGTGCCGCCCTGCTGCACCAGGCTGAAGTGGCGCAGCACGTTCATCCCCAGCAGCGCCTGCTCGCCCAGCGCCGGCATCACCGCCACCTGGGCGTTGCGCACCTCGAAGCCGCCAAAGCGGATCGACGGCACCCGCGCCACGCAGCCCTCGGCGGTGCCGCTGGCGGTGTGGAAGGTCTCGCGGCGGCAGCAGCCCGGCTCGTCGGCGCGGCTGGTGTCGAAGCCCACCGCCGGACATTCGCGGATGCCCAATTCGTTGCCCAGGCGGGCGGGGATCGAGGTGAGGCTGGCGCCCGTATCGACGATGAAGCTCACCGGCCGCGACGCCACCTCGCCCGGCACGCGGTAGCCGCCGCCGCTGCCCCGGCGCAGCTCCAGGCGCTCGCCGGGGAGCACGCGCACCGCCGTGTCGCCCCGCTGGCGGTCGAGCCACAGGCTGGCGCCACCGGCGGCGAGGGCGAGCAGCACCGTCCAGAACACCGCAGGGCCGAGCCAGCCGGACGGGCCGCCGCCGGATGGCTGCCGCGGCGCCTCGCCGGTGGTGAGCCGCGCCCGCACGGCCGCCACGCGGGCATCCTTTTCGGCGTTGCTGCGGCGGAAGCGTGCCGCCTGGGCGTCGCGGTCGTCGTCGGTCATGGGGGTCTCCGCAGATTCGTCGGAACGGGGTTGGGCGATCAGCCCGCCGGGCGCGGCGGAACGGGTTCGTCCGGCGGCGGCGCGGGGGGCGTCCAGTCGGGGGCCGGGGCGACCGGCACGGGCGGAGCCTCGGGCTCAGCCGGCGGCGTTTCCGGCCGGGCCGCGCGGCGGCTGCGGCGGGGTTCGGGGGGCGGCGCCTCGGGCTCGGCGCTGGCAAAAAGCCCGGTCACCCAGTTCCAGCCACGCCGGAAGAAGCCCGGTTTCTCCTTCGACACGAAGCGCGCCTTGCCATCCACCAGCCGGTTGCGCAGGGCGTAGTGGAAGGCGTCGCCGACGATGGGCAGCGCGCTCTTGGCGCCCTGGCCCCAGTAGTCGCTGCGCAGGGTGATCCGGTTGTCGTTGAAGCCGACCCACGCGCCGCCCACCAGCTGCGGGTGCATCAGGATGAACCAGCCGTCGGTGTTGTCCTGGGTGGTGCCGGTCTTGCCCGCGAGGTCGGCGGAGAGCCCGAACTGGTTGCGGATCGCCACCCCGGTGCCCCGGTCCACCACGCCGCGCATCACATCCAGCAGCGTCCAGGCGGCGGCAGGGTCGAGGGCCTTTTCGGGCGCGGCCGGGGCAAACTCGGCGAGCACGTAGCCGTCCCGGTCCTCGATGCGGGCCACGAACATCGGCTCGCGGTATTCGCCGCCGCTGGCGATGGTGGTGTAGGCGGCGACCATCTCGCGCAGCGTCACCGGGCTGGTGCCCAGCGCCAGGGACGGCACCGCCTCCAGGGGGCTCTGGCGCACGCCCATGGCCTTGGCAAGCTTGGCGACCCGATCGGCGCCCACCTGCTCCACCAGCTGGGCGGTGATGCGGTTGCGGGAATACACCAGCCCGTCCCGCAGCGTCATGGGTTTGCCGCTGGGGGGCGCCTCGTCGGTGGGCTGCCAGCGCTCGCCGTCGGGCAGGGGAATGTCCACCGGCTGGTCGATCAGGGTGTCGTCGGGGCGCATGCCCTTGTCGAAGGCCGCGCCATACACGAAGGGCTTGAAGGTGGAGCCGGGCTGGCGGCGCGCCTGCTGGACGTGGTCGAAAGGGTCCTGCACGAAATCCCGGCTGCCCACCCAGGCGCGCACCTGCCCGCCCCGCGGGTCGATGGCCACAAAGCCCACCTGCACGCGGGTCTTGTCGCGGCGCAGGGCGTCGATGAAGGCCTTGTCGGCGGCAAGGCGGGCCTCGGCGTCGTCCGGCGTCTGGCCGGCGGCCACGGCGGCGCGGAATTCCTTGGATTCGCGGATGAAGGCCGACACCAGCTCGGGGCTGCCGGCCCAGCCCTTGCGCCCGGCCCAGGCCTGATCGGCCAAGCCCTGCAGCTGGTTGCCCCGGCGGATCACCGCCTGGGTGGCCTGGGCCTGCAGGCGCGCGTCGATCGTGGTGCGCACCACCAGCCCGTCGGCGTAGATGTTGTAGTCGTTGCGGTCGGCCCAGCCGATCAGCCACTTGCGCACCTGCTGGGCAAAGTGGGGGGCCGGGCCGGGGGCTTCCAGCTGGCGCTCGAAGTCGATGCGCAGGGGCTTCTTCTGCAGGGCGTCCAGCCGGGCTTCGTCGAGCTTGCCGCGCTTCACCATCTGGGCCAGCACGGTGTTGCGGCGGGCCACAGCGCGCTCGGGGTTGATCACCGGGTTGTAGTAGCTGTTGCCCTTGAGCATGCCCACCAGGGTGGCGGCCTCCAGCACGTCCAGCCTGCGGGCCGGCTTGTCGAAGTAAGTGCGCGCCGCCATCTCGATGCCCCAGGCGTTGTAGAGGAAGGGCACGGTGTTGAGGTAGGTCTCGAGGATCTCGTCCTTGGAATACACCGCCTCGATCTTCAGCGCGGTGATCGCCTCCTTCAGCTTGCGGTTGATGGAGCGGGCGCGGCCCACTTCGTCGGGAAAGAGGTTGCGGGCGAGCTGCTGGGTGAGCGTCGAGCCGCCCTGCTTGTCGCCCGAGAAGGTGCGCAGCATCGCCCCGCCCAGGCGGTAGAAGTCGATGCCGTGGTGCTCGTAAAAGCGGTGATCCTCGGTGGCGATCAACGCCGCCGTCACCTGCGGCGAGATGTCCGCCAGCCCCACCCACTCGCGGTTGGCCCACTTGAACACCGCCAGCTCCTTGCCATCCGCCGACAGCACCCGCGCCGGCTGCTCCACCTTGGCCTTACGGATGTCGCCGATGCCCGGCGTGAAGGGGATCAGCACCAGCACATAGGCGACGAAAGCCAGCACCACGCCCAGCGCCCCGCGCCGCAACTCCCGCCCCGTAGGCCGACGCAGACGGGCGAGCAACGGGCGGAGACGGTCGAGGGTTCGCAGCAAGGCGGGCGGAAGCGACATCGGGTGATTGGTGAGACGGGGGAAGGCGGGTTTTTAACACATCCGGGGCGGGGGTGCCGGGTGTGGAGCGAGGGCGCGGCGGTGTCGGCTTACGCTGTGCTAACCCGATCTACGGCCGGCGAAGGTGCTCGGGCGTTGATGGGCGCGCGTCCCGACTACCGGCCATGCTCGCCCGAGCAGCTGCAAGCCCGGCGCATCCGGCTTTCCGCCGGTCCCGAGCCCCGCCGATGCTGGCCCATCGGACTCCGAGGTCGTCCCCACCCTCCCCGAACTCCTCGCGAGGAGCTCGGCGACTGTCATGCCCTGTCCGCGAGCCTCTCGCGAGCACCTCCGGGATAGA
>JAKLLO010000189.1 GCA_023150095.1 Zoogloea sp.
TTCCCAGGGTCACGCTCACTCTTCATGGTGTGCACCATCTCCGGTTAGCGCACACCTCCAAGCGGGTCCGCGCGTCGGGTCAGATGCTTGCCCAACTACTTCGCGTCACGCAAGGATGGCCATCGTCGGACTATTACGCACGTCGCAAAGAGGCGTTCATTCCGGATGCACCTCGCGTGATCCGCGACGAGCGCGGTCGCGAAGTCGTCCGCATTCAGACACCCTCCGGCGTGGTTGGCTACATCGCGACCTGCATCACCGACGACGTGCTCGACGCCTTCATCAAGAAGCTGCGACGCAAGATCGCCCGTCAAAAACAGCGCCCGGACGGCACTGCGCTGAAGGCGAGTCCGCGCCGCAACGCCTGATCAGGGGTAAGCCTCGACCAGCTTGACGGCGGCCCCCGTGGCCTCCAAGCTGGTGACGATGGACACCACCGTGCGTGGGATGAACTGGCTCGAGTCCCCGACCACGGCGCGCGCGATCGTCGCGCCCAGGACGGCCGGGTTGATCGCGCCGGACGTCTTCACGAACGTCACGTAGACATTGAGCGCGTAGCCGCCCTGGTAGGGCATCACGCAGGCGAAGAAGGTCGTGCCCTCGCCGTAGCGTGCCATCGACGAATCCCGAGCGTTGGCCGTGACGATGGCGCCTTCGCACACTGGCACCTGGATCGATTGACCTGCGGCGGCCGCGAGGGCGCCGAGCCCGCTGCCCTTGAGCGGCGAGATCAGCTGAAACCTCGGTGCCTTGGCCGGAAGCGGCGAGGGCGGAATGCCCTGCGTGATCTGCACCTGGGAGGTGTTGCGTTGCAGGGCGGTCTTCAGGGCCTCGACGATGCGCGCCGGCCCGATCTCGGGGGCGGCCTGGATGTCGTAGATCGCGTAGCTGGCACTGACCTCGCGGGTCGGCGTCGTCGACGCGCAGCCGGCGGCGAGCAGCGTGACGGTGGCCAGGGCGTGAAGGGTCTTGTTCATTGGAAGTCCTCGATCGTTGAAGTTGAAGCGGTGGTGTGGTCTGGGTGCTCGCGCGATGGCGCGAGCGGGCCTTCCGGGAGGAGCCATGGCTGGTGGCCGAGTCCACGGCGAAGCAGTCCGGACGCAGCGATCTGGAATGCGCACGTGCTGGCTCACACGAACATTGCGCTCGGGCCCTCGGCGTCGTGACTGCGCAGCCGCCCCAGCAGCGCGCGCACTTGCCAGCCGACGTCCTCCCCCTGCGGCCAGCGCACGACGCTCGACAGCGTGGCCACCGTGTAGACGAGGTCGTCGCCTTCGTAGGCGATCAGCCGCACGAACGAACCGTTCTGGCCGTCGGTGCGCCAGGCGAAGCTGTCGATGTCCAGCGCGCGCCGGCGCAAGTCGGCCGTATCCCAGCGGAACGCGTGCCGGAACCGCCGAACCGTGACGCGCCAGGTCGGCCCGTCACACTCCGTGTGAACCGGCATCTCCTGCGCCAGGCGCAGCCACAGGTCCTCGACGGCGTACCAGACCTCTTGCGGCGTCTGGTCCGGCTCGATGGCCGCCACGACCGAGGCGTCCTCCAGCAGCGGTTTCAGACCCACCCGCTGCGGGGTACTCGTTGCCGCGTCCTGCGGCATCTGCTGAAGCAACCGGATCGCGGAGGGCAGGGCAGCGGGCACGAACCACTCGCTGTGCCCGTCGCCGCAGTGACCGGGCGAGACGCGGTACGGCGCCAGACTCTTGTGCATGGCGCGTTCGATCTCCTCCGCCCGCTGCCGGCTCGCCAGCCACAGCGCATAGGAGCCGCGCAGGTCCAACGCACCACGGGGGAACTCCGGCAGCCGCAGCGCACGCTGCAGCGGATCGAGCGACCATCCGAGCTTGAAGCGCCGGCGGTCGGTCCGGTGAATGAGGTAGACGGCCGCCGGCACCGCGCGCGGCCGCTGAAGGCCAGAGGGTCTGCGCATGTCGCTCCCCTCAGTGCAGCGTGGCGAGCACACGAAAACCCCCGAGCATCTCGGCCGCTTGCGCCGCACCGAGCCGGCCGGCACGGAAGAGCCAGGCAATCGGGATCAGGTCCATGTCGCCGAAGCGGGCCTGCAGGGCCGGCAGACGGCCGTGTTCGGAAGGCCGCCCCGAATGCGACTGCAAGGCGCCGACAGCGACCTCATGCGTGCCGTAGTCACCGATCAGCCACAGCAACAGCCCGACCTGATCGGCCAGCGTGAGCGACCGATCCTCCGACCAGACGAGCATCTGACGGTGCGTGCCGCTGCGTTCCAGACCGTGCTCGACGCAGTACGCGTCGATCCGGTCCTCGAGCTTGCGCAGTTCAGATGGCGTGGCGCCGCGGGTCGGCGTGATCCAGACGCTGAAGCCGAGCGGCGCCCGAGCCGCGTCGATGCCGTCCGCAGCAAGGAAATGGGAATGGGACTTGAGACTCATGTCGAACTCCGGGTATGGGGTGAGCTCCGCCCTGCCCAGTGCAAGGGCATGTCGACGGGACGAGTTCACCCACGCGGGCCGATGCCCGCGATCAATCAGGACGAAGGAAGGTGCGGCTTACGCGGCCGCGGCGATCAACGCGCGCACGGGCGGGGGCTGGGCGGGCGGCGTGGTGCCGTCGTCATTGGCCTTGGGCTTGAAGGTCGCGTGGAGCAGACGGTCGAAGGCCGAGCCATCGCGGCGGGTGAGGTTCGGGACGTACCGCGAGTACACCCGGTGCAGCATCTCCGTGGAATTGTGGCCAAGGGTCGCCGCAATCCAGCTCGGAGACTCACCGGCCGCGAGCCACAGCGTGGCCGCGGTATGGCGCGTCTGATACGGCCGGCGCAGCGCCAGCCCCAGGTGCCGCAGCAGCGGGTACCAGACCCGCTTGGTGAAGTTGGCGGTGTCCACCGGCTCGCCCGCGCGATTGCAGAAGACGTACTCCATCTTCCCGGTGGCCTTGTGCTGGGCTTGGAGCGCTTCATACGTGAGCCCGTCCATGATCACCTCGCGCTGCGAGAAGTCGTTCTTCGTGTACTCCTCGTGGCCGCCGACGATGGTCTCGCGCACGAGGATCAGCCGGCGTTCGAAGTCGACGTACTTCCACTTCAGGCCGTTGATCTCGCCGGAGCGCAGGCCGGTGAAGAAGCGCACGGTCAGGTAGTTCTTGTAGTCCTTGCGGATCGAGTTGATCAGCAACTGGACCTGCTCCAGCGTGAAGGGCTGGACGTCGGACTTGGGCACCTTCAGGGGCTTCAGGCGCCCCATGGGCATCGTGAACTCGTAGCGGTCGGCGGACTCCTGCAGGATCTGGCGCAGGATCAGCATGATCGTGTTGATGCGGGCCGGCGAGAGCTTGGTGCCCGGGCGCCGGCCGCGCACGCCGGCCAGGTGCGAGCGGAACTCCAGGATCTGGGCCCGCGTGACGGCACCGATGGCCAACGTGCCGAAGCGCGGCAACAGATGCCCGTCGAGGATCCCGCGCACCGTGGTGGTGTAGGTCCTGCGCCAGCCGATCTTGAACTCGCTGAACCATTGGTCGGCGAAGGTGGTGAAGAGCGGAGTGGCGACGGCAGCCGCAGCCCGCTGGAGCCCGTCCTCCCTAGCGGGGGCCGTCGAGACCGGCGCGGGCGTCGAACCTGGGGTCAGCTCTGGAAAGAACGCTGCGAGGTCGAACCTGCCGCGTTTGATGGCTTCGTTCAGCAGTCGGAGTTTGGGTTCGAGGCTCGCGCGGTTCTCCGGTGTGTCGGCGAGCTCCGTTTGCGCCCGATAGCGCTTGCCGTCCCAGCGCAGATCGAAGAAGAGATTGCCGGTGTCGATGCGTTGACGAATGCTGGCCATGTCGACCTCACTCGGCAACGGCCATGGCGACAGAGTCGCCCGACGCGGGCTGCATGTCCCGCTCGATGGCTTCCCAGACGAAGAGGATCTTGCGGCCGCCGAATGGGCGGAAGTAGTGTGTCCCTTCGAGGAGGACGTTGTCCTTGAGTTGGTTGCGGATCGTCGCAGGCGTGTAGCGGATCCGTTGCGACAGCTCGACCGTGGTCAGGTAGGTGCTCGACTTCATGCTAGCCTCATGCCTCCAAGTGGTTGATTCACGTAGTGAATGCAACATATATGCATCACATGAGTCGCATAGTAGCACGCTCCGCTTCGTTTGCAACATATTTGTTGCGCATGAGCTCATGATTCGCTTTCGCCTTGCCGAACTCATCGCCGACGCCCAGTTCAAGACAGGGCGTCACATCACGATGAAGGAAATCGCCGAAGCGACCGGCATCAACCGGATGACGCTCTCGCGGATGACGAACGTCCGCGGCTACAGCACGTCGACCGACACGATCGATAAGCTCTGCGGGTTCTTCGGGTGTGATGTCTCTGACGTGGCGCGGTACATCGCCGAGGAGGCGCCGAGCGCAGCGCCCGAAGCGGCTCCCGCGAAGAAGAGGGCGGGGCGCACTTCAACTGCGAAGCAAGTCGCGTCAGCGACAAAGGCTTCACCGAAGACTCGCTAGGAGCCGACGGGCCCGCGGTGCAGCTCGTTGGACGAGCGATCGAGGCTGCGGCGAGACCGCAATTCAGCCACTGCCATTGACATCGGAACTTGTGCGCCGATGGCGCGCCGGCTCTTCAAGACTTTGTTGACGAAGGACCGTGTTGCAGCGGTTGCTGCCGGTCGTCCTCGCAGCCCCTACGAACGGTGTCTGCCACACAACGGTCATCGGATCGGCGTCTGTCGCGACCGCTCAGCGACCGCTCAAGGATGTACAGCCGACGTCGGGAGCTCGGCGGCCCTTTGAGGCCCTCACGAACGACCGCTGTCCGCGGCCACGAACTGGCACTCCCGACCCGTAGCTGAAGTTCAGTCGGTTGAAAAGCCGCCATCCAGCGCGAGTAAGCGCCAAGGCCTGCCGCCCATAGAGGGACACCCGATACCAGATCGCGCCTGGTGCTCTAGATCCTGTCTGAAGCACAGTCCAAGCAGCGCCTGGAACTCGCATTGGCGACCAAGACGTCGTCGGTCACACATGTCACGGCGACCCAGGCCGACGTCACCGCGAAACTGTGGCCCTGGGCGTCTTTGCTGACGGCAGACCAGTGAGCAGCGACTGTCAGCCCGGCACCGACGCTGTGTCTTGGTGCGGCCGCGCCTTGCCAAGCATCACCTCATGATGGCCGCGCCCTGCGGGAATCATCGGAAAGCAGTTCTCCTCGGCAGTGACCCGCGCGTCGAGGAAAAACGGCCCGTCGCTGGCGATGCACTCGGCAATCGCCGCATCGAGTTCTTCGCGCCGATCGACGCGTCGCGCCTGCCAATGAAACCCGCGCGCGACGGCGACGAAATCGGGCAAGGCTTCGGTGTAGCTGTGGCTGTAGCGCCCGCCGTGGATCAGCTCTTGCCACTGCCGCACCATGCCCATGTAGCCGTTGTTGCACAGCACGACCTTGACCGGAGTCCGGTGTTGTGCAGCCGTCGACAGTTCCTGAATGTTCATCAGGATCGACGCGTCGCCACTCACGCAAACGACGAGCTTGTCCGGGTGGGCAAGCTGCGCGCCGATCGCTGCCGGCAGGCCATAGCCCATGGTGCCGGCACCGCCCGACGTGAGCCAGCGGTACGGGCGCTCGAAACGCAGATGCTGCGCGGCCCACATCTGGTGCTGGCCGACATCGGTCGAGATGATGGCATCGCGGCCTTCGATCGCGGCTTGCAGCCGCACCATAAGCGCCTGCGGTGCAATGTGTTCAGTGGTGTCCTCGAAGGCATACGAGCGTTCGGCACGCCACCCCTCGATGCGCCGCCACCAATCGTCGAGCCGATCGGCGCGCAGCGGCCCGCGTTCGACGATCAGCCCCAACAGCGTCGCGAGCAATTCGCCACAGTCGCCGACGAGTGGCACTTCGGCTTTGATCACCTTGTTGATCGACGTCGGATCGATGTCGATGTGCACGATGCCTGCACCCGGGCAGAAGGCATCCAACCGTCCCGTGACGCGGTCGTCAAAGCGGGCGCCAACGCAGACCACCAGGTCGGCATGGTGCATTGCCAGGTTGGCCTCGAGCGTGCCGTGCATGCCCAGCATGCCCAGCCACTGCGGGGCCGACGCCGGCATCGCACCCAATCCCATCAAGGTCAAGGTCGATGGCGCGTTGGTCAACCGTGCCAGGGCCGCGAAGGCGCTGCACGCCTCAGGCCCGGAATTGATCAGGCCGCCACCGCCGTAGAGCACCGGCCGACGTGCTGTGGCGATCAGTTCGGCGGCCTGCTGCAAGCGACGAATCGGCAGGGTCGCCATGGTCTCGGGCCGCAGCGCCCGCAGCGATGCACTGGGCCTCTCCAACGCGTAGGTCAACTGGCTTTGCTGCACATCCTTGGGCAGGTCCACCAACACCGGGCCGGGCCGGCCACCGGCCGCCACGGCAAACGCCTTGCGCACGCAACGCTGGATGTCCACTGCGTCTCGCACCTGCACGTTCCACTTGGTCACAGGGCGGGAAATGCCCAGCGCATCGCACTCCTGGAACGCGTCGGTACCAATGGCCGTGGTGGCCACCTGCCCGCTGATGCAGACGATGGGCACCGAGTCGCACATCGCGTCGAGCAGGCCCGTGGTCGTGTTGCTCATGCCCGGGCCCGAGGTCACGAACACGACACCCACGCGCCCCGTCGTCCGTGCATAACCCTGCGCCGCGTGCACGGCGGCCTGCTCGTGGCGCACCAGCACATGCCGCAGGCGCGGCTCGCCGTGCAGGGCGTCATACAGTGGCAGCACCGCACCGCCCGGGTAGCCGAAGACAGTGGTCACACCGAGGTCGATCAAGCTGTGGATCAGGGCCTGGGCGCCGTTCTTCGGCACCGAGAGGCGGTGTTCGCCAACGTGGCTTAAGGCCGCTGGCGGCGGCACTTCGGCAAGGATCGATCTCATGGAGTCAGTGTCCCCACAAGCGGCCGGAAAGTGCTACCGAACATCGAGTTCAAGCCGGTCTTCGCAGAAAATCCTACTGCCAAACGGCACAATGTCGGTATGAAACTCGATCGCTTCGACACCGCCATCCTCGAGGCCCTGCAAGGCGATGCGCGCATCAGCCTGCAGGAGCTGAGCAAGCAGGTCGGCCTCACGGCTTCGCCCTGCTGGACACGCATCAAGCGCATGGAAGAAGCGGGCGTGATCGAGGGCTACTCGGTGCGCGTCAATGCGGCCCGGATCGGGCTGGGCGAAACGGTGATCGTGCAGGTCACGCTGGACAGCCACTCCGACGAAGCGCTGTTCGAGTTCGGGCGTGCGCTCGAAGCGATCCCCGAAGTGCTGGAGGCCTTCCTCGTCTCGGGCGACTACGACTACTACGTGCGCATTGCCGTCAGTGACACGCGCGACTACGAACGCCTGCTGCGCGAGCGCCTTTACAAGATTCCCGGCATCCGCCACAGCAAGTCGAGCTTCGTGCTGCGCCAGCTCAAGCGTAATAGTCCGACGATGGCCATCCTTGCGTGACGCGAAGTAGTTGGGCAAGCATCTGACCCGACGCGCGGACCCGCTTGGAGGTGTGCGCTAACCGGAGATGGTGCACACCATGAAGAGTGAGCGTGACCCTGGGAAG
>JAKLLO010000190.1 GCA_023150095.1 Zoogloea sp.
CCGGCCTGGCGCCCTTCGACCGGGCAACCTGGTGGATGGAGGTGGCGCCGGTGATGATCGCGGCGCCGCTGCTGGTGGCCACCCACCTGCGCTTTCCGCTCACGCCGCTGCTGCAGGTGTTGATCGCCGCCCACGCGCTGGTGCTGATCGTGGGCGGCGCCTGGACTTACGCCCGGGTGCCCTTCGGCTTCTGGCTGCAGGATGTGCTGGCGCTCGATCGCAACCCCTACGACCGCATCGGCCATTTCATGCAGGGCCTGGTGCCGGCGATGGTGGCGCGGGAGGTCCTGCTGCGGCTGCGGGTGGTGCGCGGGCGCGGCTGGCTGTTCTACATCGTCACCAGCCTCTGCCTGGCGATCTCGGCGCTCTACGAGCTCATCGAATGGGGCGCCGCAGTGGCCCTGGGGCAGGGCGCGGACGCCTTCCTCGGCACCCAGGGCGATCCGTGGGATACCCAGAACGACATGGCGATGGCGCTGGTCGGTGCGATCGCCGGACAGGTGCTGCTGGGGCGCTGGCAGGATCGCCTGGTCGGCCGGCTGGGTGGGCTGCGCCGGCCGCTGTGAGGCGTTAGTGGAGGGTGCGCGGCATCGCCAGGGTGAATTCGGCGATGGGGGCGTCGAAGCGGGCGCCGTCGCCGGCCACCATCTGGTAGCTGCCCTTCATGGTGCCCACCGGCGTCTCGATGGTGCAGCCGCTGGTGTATTCGAACTGCTGGCCGGGCTGGAGCACCGGCTGCTCGCCCACCACGCCGGCGCCTTGAACCTCCTGCACCTTGCCTTCGGCGTCGGTGATGATCCAGTGGCGGCTGATGAGCTGGGCCGTCACGCTGCCGGTGTTGCGGATGGTGATGTGGTACGCGAAGACGTAGCGGTTGGCGTCAACGTCGGACTGCTCGGGGATGAAACGGGCTACCGCCGTTACCTGGATGGATTCCCGGGTGGATGTCGTGGTCATGTGCAGGGAGGGTTTGCTGGGTTGGGGTTATTCATTGAAGCCCAATCCCCGCCGCCCCGCAACCGTCGGCAGCGTTGGCGTGACGGTTTGCCGGCGGTAAACTGCCGGCCTCCCTTAGCCATCCGACCCGCAAACGGGCCTTCCCCATGAGCTACCGCATCGCCCCCAGCCTGCTTTCCGCCGATTTCGCGAAACTCGGCCAGGAGGTCACCCAGGTGATCGCCGCCGGTGCCGACTGGATCCACTTCGACGTGATGGACAACCATTACGTGCCCAACCTCACCATCGGCCCGCTGGTCTGCGAGGCGATCCGCCCGCACACCACCGCGCCCATCGACGTGCACCTGATGGTCAAGCCCGTCGACCGCATCGTGCCCGACTTCGCCAAGGCTGGCGCCGACATCATCACCTTCCACCCGGAAGCCTCCGAGCACGTGGATCGCACCCTCGGCCTGATCCGCGACAGCGGCTGCAAGGCCGGCCTGGTGTTCAACCCGGCCACGCCGCTCACCTGGATGGACTACGTGATGGACAAGCTCGACGTGGTGCTGGTGATGAGCGTGAACCCGGGCTTCGGCGGCCAGTCCTTCATTCCCGGCACCCTCGCCAAGCTGCGCGAGGCCCGCGCGAAGATCGACGCCTACACCGCCCGCACTGGCCGCCAGATCCTGCTCGAGGTTGATGGTGGCGTGAAGGTGGACAACATCGCCCAGATCGCCGCCGCCGGCGCCGACACCTTCGTGGCCGGCTCGGCCGTGTTCGGTGCGCCCTGCGACACCGACCCGAACCGCTACGACACCGTGATCGGCAAGTTCCGCCAGGCCCTGGCCGGCTGATCCGGCTTCATCCTGCGGCCGGCGTGCTGCGGGGCAGGTCTTGCTCACGAGCCCTGCTCCTGAAGCCGCCTGGCCGCATCCTGCAGGCCATCGAGGATGGTATCGGCCACCAGTGCGGGAAAATCCGTCGGCAGGCGGGAGCGCACCGCGGCGACGACCTCAGGTGTCTGCGCAATCATGTCGTCGATCAGGACATCCACTTGCCGTCCATCTTCGGTCAGGATTGCGTGGCGCTGCCCCTCGGCCAGCCAGTGGCGGCGCAGGATCTCCCGCATCTTCCAATGGGCGTTGCGTGAGCGCACCGCCATCGCCATCCGGGCCTTGAAGGGCGAGATATTCCCAGCGCCGGTGCCTAGCACCGGGTAGGCCGACAGCACGTCGTACAGCGGCGCCATCTGGTAGCGCCCGCCGGGGCGCAGGAACAGGCTGAAGTTCTTTGCGTGGCCGTCGGTCGCGCAGAGCATCCAGAAGACAAGCTGGGCGCGGTAGAAGCTGCGTCGATCCGCCTCCCGCGCGATCGAGCCCTCCAGCACCTGCATGATCCGCTCCATCCCCGGTCCGCCGTCCGCTTCGTACTTCAGGCCGGGGGGCGTGCCGGTGGCTTGGCACATGTCTTCCTGGGGAAGGCGGATGAGGCGCTGGTCGCCGGCGGGGGTCGTCCACCAGGCCCGGTCGAAGCGCTCGACCACCAGGGCCTTCACGTCCTCGAACTGCATCGGGGTGCACGGCGCGACAGGCAGGCCGAAGGCTTCGAGGATCTGGGCGCACAGCCATTCGTTCTCGATCGAATCGCGCAGGTCGAGCTTCATTCCGCCGATCAGTCCCAGGGGCAGCTTGAAAATGTGCGTGGTGGGCGTGCCGCCTTGCGGCAGGTGCCAGCGGCCGTCCAGATGAAGCAGCGCCGTCTTCTCCTGGGCGCCGGCGATCGAGATGCGGAAGTCGTCGTCGTGGGCCAGCAGGCCCAGCGTGCTGGCGGTCGTTGTCTCGCGGAGGAACCGGGCGACCTGCGCCTCGTCGAGTTGCGTGGCCTGCAGCGGCCCGGGCTCTGCGCTGGCGTGCCCCAGCGGCAGGATCTCCAGCGCGCCCACGCAGTCGCGGCCGATCTCGGCCAGCAGCGTGAAGGCGTCGATCGCGCCGGTCTGGTAGCGACGGGCGATGCGCTCGCGGATGTCCCGGCTGTCGGGCAGCAGGTTCTCGAAATAGTCGCGCACCCGCGGCCCGCGGTGAGCTTCGTTGCCCGGCATGAAGGGCAGAGAC
This sequence comes from Zoogloea sp., assembly GCA_023150095.1. Classification (GTDB taxonomy): domain Bacteria; phylum Pseudomonadota; class Gammaproteobacteria; order Burkholderiales; family Rhodocyclaceae; genus Zoogloea. The sequence goes on from JAKLLO010000190.1 coordinate 3,051, forward strand.
AGGGACAGCGGGCGCCCCTGTGCCGAGCGGACCCAGGTGGTGTCGTACTGCAGCGTGTCGGGGCCGTGGGGCCCGAGGCTCCAGGTGCCGACGAAGGCGCCGTTCATCCAGAGTCCCAGCGTGCGGGTGTGGGAGCGGCGACCCATGGCTACCAGGCCGGGGTCTGGGGAGGCGTTTGTGCTTCGGCGGGTTGCGGGGCGCTGCCGGGTTTGCTCAAAACCAGCTCCACACCGAGGATCCCCAGCAGTTTCAGCAGCCGGGTTGTGCTCACCTTTTCGGCGTGGCGTTCCAGTGCGGAGTAGGTCTGCTGGGTGACGCCGAGCCGCAAGGCTGCTTCGCGCTGGGTCAGCCCGGCGTTTTTCCGGAAGGCCTGGAGCAGCGTCGACAGCTGCTCCGCGGTGCGGACGGTAAACTGATCCATACAAATCTTGTGCTGTATTTTTGATATACAAAAAATAGACTGTTTTTTCAGGTTACGCAATAAAAGCTGTATCTTGAAATTACAGCTTAATGGCTGTTTTTGGCTTGCCGTGACGACCGGCCGACGGCCCGCCACCTGTCGCTCGAGACGCGCCACACCCAGGCCGCCGCCAGTCGCCCCGCGCTGCTTCGAAGGAAACGACGCCCCCCAGGGGCAGTGAACGGCGGCGCGGCATGCTGGCGTCGGCCCGGTGATGTCCCGTATCCTGCGCGGCTTCCGTTTCACACGCTTCGCCCTGCCATGACTGCCCACGCCCCTGGCCGCCCGGTGCGCGCCGTGTTGTTCGATCTGGACGGCACCCTGCTCGATTCCATCCCCGATCTGTCCGAAGCCTGCCACCGGATGATGGTCGAGCTGGGCCGCGCGCCCCATTCCATCGACACCATCCGCACCTTCGTCGGCAAGGGCATGCTCAACCTGGTGCGGCGCTGCCTGGCCGAGCACGGCACCGCCAGCGACGCCGAGATGGCCGTGGCGGTGGAGGCTTTCCGCCGCCACTACGCCGAGGTCAATGGCCTCGCCACCACGATCTACGACGGCGTGGTGCCGGCGCTTGCCGCGCTGCAGGCGCAGGGCGTGGCGATGGCCTGCGTCACCAACAAGCCGGCCGCCTTCACCGGGCCGTTGCTGGAGCGCATGGGCATCGCCGGCTACTTTGGCGCCACCGTGAGCGGCGACACCCTGCCCGAGAAGAAACCCCACCCGGCGCCGCTCATCCACGCCTGCGAGCTGCTGGGTGTGACGGTGGCGGAATCGCTGATGATCGGCGACTCCGCCAACGACGCCGAAGCCGCCCGCGCCGCCGGCATGCCGGTGCTGCTCGTCACCTACGGCTACAGCGAAGGCATGCCGGTGGACAGCATCGAATGCGACGGGCTACTATCCAGCCTCGTCGATGCGCTCCCGCGCATCCGCTGACTCATCGGACCACCCCGATCCCATCGTGACCCCGAAGCGCATGACTTTCGTACAGGAGTTCCCTGCCGTTCGTATCCCCACCCCCGGTGGATGCGGCGGCCGGTCATGGCTGGGCTGCTAAGCCCCGTCTGAACCTGTCACGAGCAGCCCTCGTGATACCCTCGCGAAAAAGCATCATGTCCTTCCGGAGTCTCCATGACCGAAGCCGAATTCCAGGCCCTGGCCGACCAGGGCTATAACCGCATTCCGGTTACGCTCGAAACCTTTGCGGATCTCGACACACCCCTCTCTGTTTACCTGAAGCTGGCCAACGCGCCCAACACCTACCTGCTCGAATCCGTGCAGGGCGGTGAGCGTTTCGGCCGCTACTCGATCATCGGCCTCGCCGCGCCGACGCGCATCGAGGTGCACGGCCGCACGGTGCTGCTGCTCACCAACGATCGGCTGGTCGAACGCCGTGATTACGGCGATCCGATCTCCTACGTGGGCGAGTTCATGCAGCGCATCAAGGTGCCGCCGCGGGATCACCTGCCGCGCTTTGCCGGCGGCCTGGTCGGCTGCTTCGGTTACGACACCGTGCGCTACATCGAGCCGCGCCTCGCCCGCACCGAAAAGACCGACGAGCTCGGTACGCCGGACATCTTGCTGCTGCTGTCCGAAGAGATCGCCATCGTCGACAACCTCTCCGGCAAGCTCACCCTGGTGGTGTACGCCGAGCCCGAGGTGCCCAACGCCTACAAGCGCGCCCAGAAGCGCCTGAAGGAGCTCCTCGGCAAGCTGCGTGAGCCGGTCAATGTGCCGGCCGATGTGCGCGCCGCGCCCACCGAGGCGGTGTCGAGCTTCGGCGAAGACGCCTTCAAGGCCGCCGTGCAGCGGGCCAAGGATTACATCGTCGAAGGCGACATCATGCAGGTGGTGCTCAGCCAGCGCATGAGCAAGCCCTTCGGCGCCACGCCGCTGGCCCTGTACCGGGCGATCCGCAGCCTCAACCCGTCGCCCTACATGTTCTATTTCAACTTCGAAGAATTCCAGGTCGTCGGCGCTTCGCCCGAGATCCTGGTCCGCCTCGAAGACAACAACGTCACCGTGCGTCCCATCGCCGGCACCCGCAAGCGCGGCACCACCCACGACGAGGATCTCGCCCTCGAAGAGGAACTGCTGGCCGACGAGAAGGAGCGTGCCGAGCACCTCCAGCTCCTCGACCTGGGCCGCAACGACTGCGGCCGCGTGGCCACCACCGGCAGCGTCAAGGTCACCGAGCGCTTCACCGTCGAGCGCTACTCCCACGTGATGCACATCGTCTCCAACGTCGAGGGCAAGCTCAAGGACGGGCTCGACGCCCTGGCCGTGCTGCGCGCCACCTTCCCGGCGGGCACCGTGTCGGGCGCGCCCAAGCTGCGGGCGATGGAGATCATCGACGAGCTCGAACCCACCAAGCGCGGCATCTACGCCGGCTCGGTCGGCTATCTGGGCTTCCACGGCGACATGGATCTCGCCATCGCCATCCGCACCGCGGTGGTCAAGGACGGCAAGATCCACGTCCAGGCGGGCGCCGGCATCGTCGCCGATTCCGATCCCCAGTCCGAGTGGCAGGAAACCCAGAACAAGGCCCGCGCCATGCTGCGTGCGGCCGAGATCGCCGAAGCCGGCCTCGACACCGCGCTGTGAACACCATGCAAAAGGCCGCCCGCAGGCGGCCTGGTGCAGCGCGGCGGGCGAGGGGGTCAGAACGCGATGCCGACCTTGGCCTGAACCAGCCAGTTGTCCGCGCCCTGCTGGCCGGTGGCGATCGTCTTGCCGACGGTGTCCTGCCAGCGCGCGCCAAGGCCCAGGTTGAGCTGGCCCATGCGGTAGTCCAGATCGGCGCCGGCCTGCCAGGCGAACATGTCCACGGTGCGGTTGCCCGCGTCGGCCTTCACCCAGCCGATGCCGGGGCCGATGCCGAAGGTCACGTCCTTCGCGACGGGGATCGTCCAGCGCGGGTTGAGTTCGACGGTGGTCAGATTAAGCCCGCCCTTGTCGAACTTGTTCACCGACAGCTTGGTGCGTACCACGCCGGTGGGCGTCTGGATCAGGCCGCAGTTCATGGCCAGCTCCAGGCCCCAGGCGTCGCCGCTCTTGGCGTGCTGCGGGTCCATGATGCCGCCGGTCACCGACGCCACGAAGTTCGGGGCGTAGCCCTTCTCGGCGATCGGCAGGAACTGCCAGTCGCCGGCGAAGGCCGGGGCGGTGAGGGCCGAAAGGGCGGCGGCGATCGTCAGGATGCGGGTGATTTTCATCGTTCTACCTCGGGTGTTGTTGGAATGTGGGCCGATCTTTCCACACCCGCCAGCCGCCTGTCGGTAACCAAGGTTACAAACATTTGCCGGGTCCGCGCCGCGCTGCGCCGGGCCGGATTCAAGCCAGAACAAGCCAATGCGCCCGCCCGGAGCGGTGCCGGCGCCCAGCGAAAGGATGCTTCGTCATGCTGCTGATGATCGACAACTACGACAGCTTTACTTACAACCTCGTCCAGTACTTCGGCGAACTCGGTGCCGACGTGCGGGTGTATCGCAACGACGAGATCACCGTCGAGCAGATCGCCAACCTCAAACCTGCCCAGATCGTCGTCTCGCCAGGGCCCTGTTCGCCGGCCGAGGCGGGCATCTCGGTGGCGGCCATCCAGGCCTTCGCCGGCAAGATCCCGCTGCTCGGCGTGTGCCTGGGCCACCAGAGCATCGGCGCCGCTTTTGGCGGCAAGATCGTCCATGCCAAGCGCCTGATGCACGGCAAGGTGTCGCCGGTGCATCATCTCGACAAGGGCGTGTTCAAGGGCTTGCCCAACCCGCTCACCTGCACCCGCTATCATTCGCTGGCCATCGAGCGCGAGTCGCTGCCCGACTGCCTGGAAGTGACCGCCTGGACCGATGA
>JAKLLO010000191.1 GCA_023150095.1 Zoogloea sp.
CAGATGGCCATTACGCAGCGCCAACCGCCGGCGGGCCTGATCGTGCATTCCGACCGCGGCAGTCAGTACGCCAGCGAAGCCCACCGTGCCTTGCTGAGCCGCCATGGCCTGACGGGCAGCATGAGTCGCAAAGGCAACTGTTGGGACAACGCTGTCATGGAGCGCTTCTTCCTCAGTCTGAAGCGGGAGCGGGTCTGGCAGAACGACTACGCCAACCACGCCGAAGCGTGTCGTGACATTACCGATTACATCGTCGGGTTCTACAACAACGTCCGTCTGCACTCGACGCTGGGCTACCTGCCGCCCACGGCCTATGAACGGAAAACCGCAGTACAGCACCCTATCGAGGTGTCCGATATTACTTGACCACCACAGTCAGCTGCCGGTGAGCTGGGCGTAGAGCAGGGGCAGGCGGGCGGGGAGCTCGGCCGGGTTGCGGAGGATGGTGTAGCCCGCCGGGCCGAAGAGGTGTGGCAGATAGCCCTGGCCTTCCTTGTCAATGGTCACGCAGAAGGGGCGCACGCCTTCCTGCCGGGCGGCGTTGAGGCTCATCCGGGTGTCTTCGATGCCGTAGCGGCCTTCGTAGTGATCCACGTCGTTGGGCTTGCCGTCGGAGAGGATCAGTAGCAGGCGCAGGGCTTCGGGGCGTTTGGAGAGGATCTGGGTGGCGTAGCGGATCGCCGCGCCGATGCGGGTGTAGAAACCCGGCTTGAGGGCGCCGATGCGGCCGCGGATGCGGTCGTCGGCGGGTTCGTCGAAATCCTTGATGCGGTGAAAGCGGATGTGATCGCGCTTGCGCGACGAGAAACCATACAGGCCAAACGGATCACCGGTGGCACCGAGCGCCTCGGAGAACAGCCACAGGCTGTCGCGGATCACGTCGATCACCCGCTGCTCGTCGCTCACCCAGGTGTCGGTGGACAGCGACAGATCGGCCAGCACCAGGCAGCACAGGTCGCGTTCGCGGCGCTCGCACGACAGGTAGCCGCCGGTGTCGCCGGTGACGTGGCCGGTTTTCCGGTCGGCAAAGGCGCGCACCACGGCGTCGATGTCGAGCTCGGGGCCTTCGGGCTGGTTCTTCAGCCAGCGACGGGCGGGGGTGAGGGCCTCGAACTGGTGGCGCAGGCGCCGCGCCGGGCGCAGCAGGTGGGGCGGCAGCGCGCAGGGCTGGGCGTCGCGCGGGTCGAGCACCGTGAGGCTGCACACGTCGCGCTTGAGTTGCTGCTTCTTCCAGTCCCACTCGGGCAGCAGGATGCCGGTTTTGAGCGGCACGTCGTCCTGCGCCGCAGAGGGCAGATCCAGGTCGAAGCGCACCTTGGATGCGGTGTCGGTGCCGTCCTGGGCCACCGAGATCTTGTCCATCTCGGCGGCGGCGCGGGCGGGGTTGTCGTCGGCATCGTCGTCGTGGCCGCGGTTCACCTTCACGAACTCGGCAAACGACAGCAGGCTCTCGGCCCGGAAGGGCAGGATCAGGCCGTTCTTGCCGTCGGGCATGTCCTCGCGCTGGGCCTGACGGCGGCGGTCGGTGGCGTCGGCCGCCTTGCTGCCGCCCTCGCGATGGTCTGCCGGGGTGGGCGTTGCGGATTGCTCGCGGCGGTCGATGGCCACCGGCGCCGGGTAGAGCCACAAGGCCACCGGCGCGGGCGGGCGCTTGGCTGCCGGCAGGCTGGCCACGCTGCCGGGCTCCTGCAGCGCCTGGCGGATCGCCCGCTCGGCGGCGGCTTCATCGGCCGGCAGCTTGGCGGGATCGGGCCGCTCGGCGATCACCGCATCCACCAGCCGGCGGTAACGCGTTGCAAAACCGGGGAAGGCATCCAGCGTGGCGCGGCTGGCGGCCTGGTTGGCGGCAATCCAGCCGTCGGCGTCCAGCCCGCCATCGGGCAGCGCGGCGCCCTGGGCGATCAGCCACAGGTAAAGATCGCGGTTGAGGCTGCGCTCGGGAAAGAACTCGATGCTCGCCGGCAGGCGCAGGGTTTCGGCGTCCCGCGCGGCGTGGGCGGCCTTCTCACCCACATGGGCGATGCGCTGCAGCCAGCTGCGCCGGGCGCCGTGCTCGATCTCGGCCGCCGGCGCCACGCGCAGGCCGGCATCGCCCCCCAGCGCGCGGAAGAGGATGCCGGCGGTGCGCTCGATGTCCTCCAGCCGCACGGCCGCCGCCGGATAACTGCGCGTTGCCGCCCGGGTGATGAACTTGTGCCACAGACCGCCGATGAACTCTTCCATGATCCCGCCGGGGCTCACCACCCCACCCTGTAGGGGCGACTTCAGTCGCCCATCACGCTTTGAACACTCGGCGCGCGGGCCATCCCGCTACCGCGCCGTCCACCCGCCATCGATCAGCGGCGCCGACCCGGTGACCGACTTGGCCGCATCCGAGCACAAAAACACCGCATACGCCGCCACTTCCTCGGCCTCGACAAACTGCTTGGTGGGCTGGGCGGCGAGGATCACCTCGCGGATCACCCGCTCCTCCGGCAGGTTGTGCACCTTGGCCTGATCCACCACCTGCTTCTCGACCAGCGGCGTGCGCACATAACCCGGGCACAGCGCGTTGCAGGTGATGCCCTGCTCCGCCACCTCCAGCGCCACCGCCTTGCTGAAACCCACCACCGCATGCTTGCTTGCGGTGTAGGGCGCCTTGAACGGCGAAGCCACCAGCCCGTGGGCCGACGCGATATTGACGATGCGCCCCCAGCCCTGCGCCTTCATCCCCGGCAGTGCCGCCTTGGTGGTGTGAAACACCGACGACAGGTTGATCGCCAGCAGCTGATCCCAGGTGTCGTCGGGAAACGCATCCACCGCCGCCACATGCTGGATGCCCGCGTTGTTGATGAGGATGTCCACCCCGCCAAAGGCCGCGATGGTCGCCTCCACCAGCCCCCGCGCCGACGCCGGATCGGCCAGATTGGCCGGCGTGTAGCCGATCTCCACGCCCGTCTCGGCGGCCAGCCCCGCGCGGACAGACTCCGCATCCGCCGCCACCCGCGAGCCGTTGAGCATCACCTTCGCCCCCGCCTGGGCCAGCGCCCGCGCCACCGCAAGGCCAATCCCCGAAGTGGAACCCGTGACCAACGCCCGCCTGCCTGCCAGAACTGCCATCTTGCTGTCTCCCAAAACCCCGGGCCCGCGCCCGGCTGCACCGGGGATGCTACCGCAGGGAGGGGATGCGGCGATGACTATAGCGGCGGGGTGTGTGGGGCGCCCTGTTGTGGGTCAAGAACGGGGATGGGGCGGGGCTATGACTTATGGCATATGGGCAGGAAGTGATGGACAGGCTAACATCCGGCGCGCTTTATATTGATGTGAAAAATACATGCAATGAAATGATAGTTAAGGTGAATGGCTGCATATCGGCCTGAGCGGCCGTTGAGCCTGCCGTATCGGTCGGTCGGCAAAGCAACAGAAGCCCGCCGCTCAAGAACGTAAAACTGGTGGTGTGCGGGGTTTTACACACTGGAATCATAGATTCCAGCCGCCGCCCCACAAAATGACGAGGGGATCCAAGGAGATGCCTCGTCGGCGATGCATGCATAGCGAAGTGCTAGACCATTCAAACATGCTCAACAAACGTTGAAGGAATAAGTGAGTGGATCGATACGATATCAATGAGGTGCTTACCAAGGTTCCATTGGAAGACGTAGTCAGGCGACTTGGAATTGAATCCGAGAGACGTGGTTCAGAGACTCGGGCACTTTGTCCGTTTCACCAAGACACTCGGCCTTCCATGAATCTCTATCGGGCAGACAGCGCTTCCCCTGCACACTTTCACTGCTTTGCTTGTGGAGCCCATGGAACGGCCATTGATTTGGTAAAGCAGATTGAGGGCCTTGAATTCCTGCCAGCAGTAAAGTGGTTGGCTCAACAATTCAATCTTAAGTCTCCGCGCGGCAGATCTACTCAACAAGGCAAGCGCAAAGTTGGCAGCGAGGCCGCGCTAGATTTTGCGCTGCGCGTCTTTGACGAACGGCATGATGCTGAGCGCTTCAAGGCCTGGTGCGCTGAGCGTGGCTTTGAGGATAGATTCCTATACGGACAGGGATTGCGTTGCATTACGCGCGGCGTCTTAGTGGAAGCATTGGAAGGCAAGAGTTTCGGCGAGCGCACTGAGCTAAGCGATGGACTAGAGAGTCTAGGGCTAATCAAACGCTTGCGTTCCAAATCATCGCCCGATCAAGGGAAACTGGATTTTCAACATCAGTTTCGAGACTGCTACCACGATGGTCGCGTTATCATCCCCATTCGTGATGCTGATGCCAAAAACCCCAAAGTGGTCGGTTTTACAGGCCGAGCGCTTGAGAGTATTCCGCCAGAGGGTATAGCGAAGTACCTAATCACGTCAGGCTTTGATAAAAACTGCTACCTTTTTAATGCAAACAATGCCTTCAGATCTGTCGAACAGGCATTGAAGAACGACAAACCTGCTCGGCTGTATTTGGTTGAAGGCTTTCTCGACGCGCTGCGGATGCAATCGCTGGGGCAACCGGCGGTTGCATTGATGGGCATCAGCCTAAGCAATAGTCAGCTGGAATTGCTGAAGATACTGGCCGAGAACACACCCAGCAAAGGTGAACTGGTGTATTGCGTCTTTCTGGACAGCGATTCGGCCGGCTTTGGTGGGACGAGTCGCTTGGTACGCAGACTATTTGATCTGCACGGTGTAGGCTTGCGCTGGGTGGGTTTGCCCTGGCGAACGGAGCCTGGATTGGGCAAGGATCCCGACACCAGCCTAAGTTGTTTTGGGTCCCCCGAGGAAGCCGCTGCGTGGTTACAGAGCTTCGAACTGCCCGCCGAAGGTGTACTCCTTGCCGGAGAGCTTGGGGGGCAAGATGCCACCGATTTGCAGGAAGCTCGCTGGAAACAGCTACCTGCAACTGTTCGCGAACGCGCTTTGTTCAGAACGGCCATGGCGGTCAAGCGCCTTAGTGGCTACCGGTTACCTGAAGTACAACCGGAGCGGTTACTTAGTTCATGGTCATGGGCTCGGCAATTGCAAGCGATCTGGCAGGTATCCGTTGGGCCGACCAAGAAAACTATTGAACGCAGCCCGTACCTTGAGGGAGAGCTACCACGTACCGCCCTAGCGCGAAGAATTGCGTATCACGGCGCGCGTCGTGGCGAACTTCCTTGCGATGAAATCGCTTGGCAGATTTTGGATGGCAATGAATACCTATTTGACGTGACGGCTCTAGGTCGCCTTAGAGCCACCACTCTAGGAGGTCACTGGCATCAGGCCGCACCTTTTGACGCTGTGCATCTGCCTCGGAAGCTGACAGCCAATAAGGAGGTACTTGATGACCCGCGCCGCAAGGTAATGCCCCACCCGGCGGACCTGCACGCGCAGCAACTATTTCTAAATGAGCTACTAACCCTACGCCACGATCGTTTGAGCGCGAGCGGCAAAGCGTTCTCAGCATGCATCCCCGCAGTGCGTTGGTATTCCTCCCGACAAGAGGTCGAGGTTACCGGCATTTACGAGGACCTCAATGAACCAGAGCTGGAACGGGGGGAACCCAAGACCTTGAGCTTTGGCTATCAAATCGACATGGATGTATTGGAGGGCGACAAAACCCCTTCTGACCAAGGCATGTTTCGGCCTTTCGGCCAATGCTGGCGAGACTTCATGGCCTGCCTGACCCAGCAGTGCCACGCCATTGGTCCCCGGGTACATGTGCTACGCCTGGATGCCAAGCGCTACTACGACTCGATCCAGCGTTACGTAGTTAGGGAAGAGCTTCTTAGACCACTGTCTGCCGCGTTGCACGATCACACCCCAGAGGGTTTTACCCGCATGCTCGGGCTAGAGACCATCGAGCCGTCGGAATGGGATAGTGCGCTGGAGCGACTATTAATCGGACTGATTTTTAGTCACGAGTTTCACGATCCTGAAGTGGCAGGAAAACTCCGCCGTAGTGAGGAAGTGATCGGCATTCCGCAGGGGCCGGTACTGTCAGCCTATATCGGTACTATTGCCCTCTTTCCAGTGGATAATGTGGCTCGAAAGTTCATCCGCCGTACCCGCGCCGACGAACTGGACACCGAAGGTAAGCGACGTCCGCGAGCAGGCTACGCACGCTATGTTGATGACGTAGTGCTATTCGCAGACAGCGAAGCACTGTTGCAAGAATTTCGCGAAGAGCTGCAGACCAAGGCTGCCGAATATTCCATTTCCTTGATTCATAAGGGCGAAGATGTGCGTTCTGGCACCCCGCTCCAGGTGATGCAGCAACTTAACGAAGGGCGGGGGCTAGCCGCATCCGTGCCGGCCTGGGAGGAACCCATCGTGGGAGATGGCGAGTCAGACTGGAGCCTAGGTGACGATTTGCCAGCGATAGATCGCCAATGTGCCCTGCAAATGTTGCGCCCCCTTTCACTAATCGATAGGCCTGCGGAGATTACCGAGCGAGTGAAGGCCGCAATGACTGCACCAGATCTGCGGGTTGGCGATTTGGGCCTGGTTGCGCGGTGGCTATGGTGGCATGTTGCGGTTTTCAGTAGGCCCGACCAACCCGAGGAGGCGTGGGCCTGTTATTGGACGATTTGGAATGAAGTTTGTGATGGCCATGACTGGGCCCCCGCCTTCAAGGAGCGTGGTTACGACATGCTCTATGCGGTTGAAGGGCTGGATAGGCTACTCGACCCCAATCCTTGGCAGTCGAATGGCCAGTTCCTGAATGAACGTGACAAGAGCAGGGAAGACCGAATTCGCCTAGCCCGCCACGTTTGTCATCTCGACTTCTTTGATTGCGCTAGACCAAAGACGAATGGCGATCACATAAAACGACGGGGACGATTGGTCGCAAGTAAGGCTAGTCGTTTGGTTGCTGAGACGCCGGCAAGGCGGGAAAGTGCGCCGCAGGAGCATCGTCCAGTGACGGCCATCGAATGGCTGTGTCTGGCGGGTGCGGAGCTGATCAACGCGTCGAACAATAATCATCCATTTGAAGCATTGAACAGCCGCGAGCTTGTTCAGCACGATGAACTGGCGCTCGCACACGGTGTTATTGATGAGTTGAGGGCACCACGCACTGAGCGCCAAGATAGAGAATATGTAGGTCTGGCCATCGACTTTGTCGTGAGAAATGCACGACACGATGACCGACTGAGAGTGCTGTCCAAATTCGAAGGATTATTTTCAGGCATCGACAATAGCCAATTACGTCGACTGATACCACACCTGCCCGTTCTGAACCACAAGATTACATCTATCTACGAGATTGATGTCGAAACTGACAAGAAGAATAGAGTTCTCTACCGTTGCTCACTCTGCAATGAAACTCCGTACGAGGCCGAAGTCGAGTCGAAATTCATAGAGGCAGCACTGCACGCCGGACA
>JAKLLO010000192.1 GCA_023150095.1 Zoogloea sp.
GCCGCCGCTGGCGATGACCGGGATCGAGATCGCGTCGGACACCGCGCGGGTGAGGCCCAGGTCGAAGCCGTTCTTGGTGCCGTCACGGTCCATGCTGGTGAGGAGGATCTCGCCAGCACCGAGCTCGGCCACCTTCTGGGCCCATTCGACGGCGTCGAGGCCGGTGCGATTGCGACCGCCGTGGGTGAAGACCTCCCACTTGCCTGGCGCAACCTGCTTAGCGTCGATGGCGACGACGATGCACTGGCTGCCCACCTTGTGGGCGGCGTCGGCCACCACCTGCGGGTTGTTCACCGCGGCGGTGTTGATGCTGACCTTGTCGGCACCCGCATTGAGGAGGCGCCGCACGTCGTCGACGGTGCGCACGCCGCCACCGACGGTGAGCGGAATGAAGACCTGCTCGGCCACCTGCTCGACCACGTGCAGGATGATGTTGCGGTCGTCGGAGCTGGCGGTGATGTCGAGGAAGGTGATCTCGTCGGCGCCCTGCTCGTCGTAGCGACGGGCGACCTCGACGGGATCGCCGGCATCCCGCAGCTCAAGGAAATTGACGCCCTTGACCACGCGGCCGGCGTTCACATCGAGGCAGGGGATGATGCGTTTGGCGAGCATGGATCAGGCGGCCCCGTTGAGGGCGTCGGCACGAGCCTGGGCTGCGCCGAAATCGAGGGTGCCTTCGTAGATCGCACGGCCGGTGATGGCCCCGGCCACGCCTTCGGATTCGACGGCGCACAGGGCTTCCACGTCGGTCAGGGTGGCGATGCCGCCGCTGGCGATGACGGGGATGCGCAGGGCCTGAGCGAGCTTGACGGTGGCTTCGATGTTCACCCCGGAGAGCATGCCGTCGCGGCCGATGTCGGTGTAGATCACGCCTTCGACGCCGTAGTCCTCGAACTTCTTGGCGAGGTCGACGACATCGTGGCCAGTGAGCTTGGACCAGCCATCCACCGCCACCTTGCCGTCCTTCGCGTCGAGGCCGACGATGATGTGGCCGGCGAAGGCGCTGCAGGCGTCATGCAGGAAGCCCGGGTTCTTGACCGCGGCGGTGCCGATGATCACGTAGGTGAGGCCTGCGTCGAGGTAGCGCTCGATGGTGTCGAGGTCGCGGATGCCGCCGCCCAACTGGACGGGGATCTCGTCACCGACTTCTTCGAGAATCGACTTGATGGCGGCTTCGTTCTTCGGCTTGCCGGCAAAGGCGCCGTTGAGGTCCACCAGATGCAGGCGCCGGGCGCCCTGCTCGACCCAGTGACGGGCCATGGCACGCGGGTCTTCGGAGAAGACCGTGGCGGCATCCATTTCGCCTTGCTTAAGGCGCACGCAGTGACCGTCCTTGAGGTCGATGGCGGGAATCAGCAGCATAGGAAGAAGTGCGGTAAGGGAGGGAACGGAACGACGGGATGGATTTGGCTACCCATGGGGAGCGCCTCAGGGCTTCCAGGACATGAAGTTGGAAAGCAGTTGCAGACCTGCCTGTGCGCTCTTTTCAGGGTGGAACTGGACGGCAAAGATATTAGCCTGCGCTACCGCCCCGGTAAAGGGGATGCCGTAGTCGGTGGTTGCAGCGACGAGGGCCGGATCGGCGGGATCGACGTAGTAGCTGTGCACATAGTAGAAGCGCGCGCCATCCTCGATGCCGGCCCACAGGGGGTGAGCCTGCTTCTGCCAGACTTCGTTCCAGCCCATGTGGGGCACCTTCAGGCGGGCGCCATCGGCAGCCACCATCTTGTCGGCCGGGAAGCGCCGCACTTCGCCCTTGAAGATGCCGAGGCCGGGCACGTTGCCCTCTTCGCTGTGATCGAAGAGCATCTGCTGGCCGATGCAGATGCCCAGAAAAGGCTTGCTGCGCGCGGCTTCGAGTACGGCCGGACGCAGGTTGCGGGCGTCGAGCTCGCGCATGCAGTCGGGCATCGCACCCTGGCCGGGAAAGACGACGCGATCCGCCGACAGCACCTCGGCCGGATCGGCGGTGACGACGACGGTGGCACCAGTGGCGACGTGCTCGATGGCCTTGGCCACCGAACGCAGGTTGCCCATGCCGTAATCGATGATGGCGACCTTGCTCATCACAGCGCCCCCTTGGTGGACGGCACCACGCCGGCCTGACGCGGATCGGGCGTCACCGCCATGCGCAGCGCGCGGCCGAAGGCCTTGAAGGCGGTCTCGCACTGGTGATGCGCGTTGCGGCCCTTGAGGTTGTCGATGTGCAGGCTGACGCCGGCGTGATTGACGAAGCCCTGGAAGAATTCATACACCAGCTGGGTGTCGAGGGCGCCGATCATCGCGGCGGTGAAGGGGATGTCGAATTCGAGCCCCGGGCGGCCGGACAGATCGACCACCACGCGGGAGAGGGCTTCATCGAGCGGCACGTAGGCGTGGCCGTAGCGGGTCAGGCCCTTCTTGTCGCCGACCGCCTTCGCAAAGGCCTGGCCGAGGGTGATGCCCACGTCTTCCACGGTGTGATGGCCGTCGATGTGCAGGTCGCCGACGGATTCGATCTCGAGATCGAAGGCGCCGTGACGGGCGATCTGGTCGAGCATGTGGTCGAAGAAACCGATGCCGGTGTTGAGCTGGCTGTTGCCCGAACCGTCCAGGTTGATCTTGACCCGGATCTTGGTCTCGAGGGTGTCGCGGGAGATTTCGGCTTGCCGCATTGGGGGTTTTCCAGGAGAAACGGTCGAAACGAGGTAATGAGAACGGCCATGATAGCATTTAGCGTTTTCACCGTCCCTTGCGGCGCAAACCGCCGCCCGAGTCGATCGCCATGAGCCGCTTCTGGAGCCCCGTCGTTCACGGCCTGACCCCGTATGTTCCGGGCGAGCAGCCCAAGCTCGCCAACCTGGTCAAGCTCAACACCAACGAAAACCCCTACCCGCCCAGCCCCCGCGTGCTGGCCGCGATCCACGCCGAACTGGGCGCCGACGCCGAGCGCCTCAAGCTCTACCCCGACCCCCTCGGGAGCCAGCTGAAGGCCGCCGTAGCCCGCCATTTCGACGTGCCGGCCGAGTGGGTGTTCGTGGGCAACAGCTCCGACGAGGTGCTGGCCCACACCTTCCAGGCGCTGCTCAAGCACGACAAGCCGCTGCTCTTCCCGGACATCACCTACAGCTTCTACCCGGTGTACTGCGGGCTGTACGGGATCGACTACCGCGCCGTGCCGCTGGCCGACGACTTCTCGATCCGCGTCGATGATTACCTCGCGGGCGATGCCGGCGCGGTGATCTTCCCGAACCCCAACGCCCCCACCGGCCGCCTGCTGCCGCTGGCCGAGGTCGAGCGCCTGGCCGCCGCGCTGCCGGATGCGCCCATCGTGATCGACGAGGCCTACGTGGATTTCGGCGGGCTCGATGCGATCCCCACCGCGGTGGCGCTGGTCCGTCGTTTCCCGAACGTTCTGGTCACGCAAACCCTATCCAAGTCGCGCTCGCTGGCCGGCCTGCGGGTTGGCTTTGCGATCGGCCAGCCGGAGCTGATCGAGGCCCTCACCCGCGTGAAGGACAGCTTCAACTCCTACCCGCTGGATCGCCTCGCCCTGGTGGGCGCCAGCGCCGCGATGGACGACGAGGCGTGGTTCGACGAGACCCGCCGCAAGGTGATCGCCAGCCGCGAACGCCTCGCTGCCGATCTGGCCGCGCTGGGCTTCGAGGTGCTGCCCTCGGCCGCCAACTTCGTGTTCGCCCGCCACCCGGGCCACGACGCCGCCACACTGTCGGCCCACCTGCGCGAGCGCAGCATCATCGTGCGCCACTTCAAGGCTGCACGGATCGACCAGTTCCTGCGCATCACCGTGGGCACCGATGAGCAATGCAACCTGCTGGTGGATGCGCTGAAGGCCATCCTGGGCTGATCCGGCACCTTCCAGGCAACAAAAAGCCGCGCTCAAGGGCGCGGCTTTTTGTTGGGTGCGTGCCTGGGCAGCGCACCGATCATTCAGGTTACCTGAACGATCAGCGTCGCCAGCATCAGAAGATTTCAACCCTTCAGACGCATCTCCGCCGAGCGGGCATGGGCCTGAAGGCCTTCGCCGTGGGCAAGGATCGAAGCGACCTTGCCCAGGGTCTGCGCGCCGACCTCCGACACCTCGATGAGGCTGGTGCGCTTCTGGAAGTCATACACGCCCAGCGGGCTCGAGAAGCGCGCGCTGCGCATGGTGGGCAGCACGTGGTTGGGGCCGG
The DNA here is from genome assembly GCA_023150095.1 of Zoogloea sp. Lineage (GTDB taxonomy): Bacteria > Pseudomonadota > Gammaproteobacteria > Burkholderiales > Rhodocyclaceae > Zoogloea. The sequence continues at coordinate 4,176 of JAKLLO010000192.1, forward strand.
CGCAGTAATCGCCCAGCGCCTCGACCGAGTGGTGGCCAATGAAGATGGCGCCGGCGTGGCGGATCTTCTCGACCCACGGGCCGGGCTCGGCCAGCGAAAGCTCCAGGTGCTCCGGGGCGATCCGGTTGGCGATCTCGCAGGCTTCGGCAAGATCACGCACCAGCACCAGCGCACCGCGGTTCTTCAGCGACGTGGCGATGGTCTCGCGCCGCGGCATCTCGGGCAGCAGCTTCGCAATGCTCGCTTCGACGCGGCCGATGAAGGCTTCGTCGGTGCACAGCAGGATGGACTGGGCGAGGTCGTCGTGCTCGGCCTGGGCGAAAAGATCCATCGCCACCCAGTCCGGGTTGCCGGAGCCGTCAGAGATGACCAGCACTTCGGACGGGCCGGCCACCATGTCGATGCCGACGGTGCCGAACACGCGGCGCTTGGCGCTCGCCACGTAGGCGTTGCCGGGGCCGACGATCTTGTCCACCTGCGGAATCGTCGCGGTGCCGTAGGCCAGCGCGGCCACGGCCTGGGCACCGCCGATGGTGAACACGCGATCGACGCCGGTGATCGCGGCCGCAGCCAGCACCAGCGGGTTCTTCTCGCCGCGCGGGGTGGGCACGACCATGATCAGCTCGCCCACGCCTGCCACCTTGGCCGGGATGGCGTTCATCAGCACCGAGCTGGGGTAGGACGCCCGCCCGCCCGGCACGTACAGGCCGACGCGATCCAGCGGGGTGACCTGCTGGCCGAGACGGGTGCCGCGCATGGCGTCGCTGTCTTCGGTGTAGCTCCAGGATTCGATGCGCTGGCGCTCGTGGTAGCTGCGCACGCGGGCGGCGGCGGCTTCCAGCGCGGCGCGCTGCTCGGCGGGCAGGCCGGCGAGAGCGGCGTCGAGCTCGGCGCTGGGGAGCTCAAGCGCGGCCATGTCGGCCACGTCGAGGTGATCGAAGCGACGGGTGAACTCGACCACCGCCGCGTCGCCGTCCTTGCGCACGGCGGCGAGGATGTCGGCGACGGCCTGTTCGATGGCCGCATCGGTGCTGCCCTCGAAGGCCAGCAGGGCGTCGAGGGTGGCGGCAAAGCCGGGTTCGGCGGACGAAAGGCGGCGGATCTGCTCGCTCATGGCTTGATGGCTCCGGCAAAGGCTTCCAGCACGGGCTGGATGAGTTCGCGTTTCAGCTTGAGGGAGGCCTGATTGACCACCAGCCGGGAGCTGATGGGCATGATGTCCTCGACCTCGACCAGGTTGTTGGCCTTGAGGGTGCCGCCCGTGGAGACCAGATCGACGATCGCGTCAGCGAGGCCGACCAGCGGGGCGAGCTCCATCGAGCCGTAAAGCTTGATGAGGTCCACGTGCATGCCCTTGGCGGCAAAGTGCGCCTTGGCCGCATTGACGTACTTGGTGGCGACGCGGATGCGCGCGCCGCGCTTGACCGCCGCGGCGTAGTCGAACTCCTTGGGCACCGCCACGCACAGCCGGCACTTGGCGATGTTGAGGTCGAGCGGCTGGTACAGGCCGCCGCCGCCGTGCTCGATCAGCACGTCCTTGCCGGCGATGCCGAGATCAGCGGCGCCGTACTGGACGTAGGTCGGCGTGTCGGTGGCGCGCACGATGACGAGGCGCACGTCCGGCCGGTTGGTGCCGATGATGAGCTTGCGCGACGTCTCGGGGTTGTCGGTCGGCGTGATCCCCGCGGCGGCGAGCAGCGGCAGGGTTTCTTCGAAGATTCGGCCCTTCGAAAGGGCAAGCGTGATGCCGTTCAAGGTGATGATCTGTCTGAGCAAAAAGTGATTTTAGCCGATCGCGGGGGTGGCCGTCAGTCGGCCGCCGTTACCGCAGCGCCGGCAAGCCCTGCGGGCACCGGCAGATCGAAGCGGACAAAGGCCTCGGCAGGGCTGCGGGCCTTGAGCAGCCGCTCCTGCACCGCAGCCGGCGACAGCGCGCCTTCGGGCAGTGAGGCGGCAAAGGCCTCGGCCAGCGCCGGGTCGTCGTGGAACTTGCGGAACATCCCCGCCAGTTGATGCCGGTCGCAGGGGCCGAGTTCCATCCGGAAATCGATCCGACCCGATCGCACCAGCGCTTCGTCGAGGGTTTCCGGGTGGTTGGTGGTCATGAAGACGACCGAGCCTTCGTGGGCCGCGACGCCGTCCAGCGCGTTGAGGAAGCCCGAGAACGACAGCTTGACCTGCTGGCTCTGCTGCTCGCGCTGACGGAAGAAGGCATCCACGTCCTCGATGAGGATGATCGAGCGCGGTGGCACGCTGGCGAGCAGGCTGCCGATCTTGTCGTCGGTGATGCCCGACGCGGCCAGCGACAGGCTGCACACGTTGAGGCGCATCTCGGAGGCCAATGCGGTGACCAGCGAGGTCTTGCCCGTGCCCGGCGCGCCGTACAGAAGGTAGCCGCGCCGCCAGGGGATGCCCAAGTCGTCGTAGCGCGCCTTGTCGGCGAAGAAGCGGCCCAGGTCGGCCAGGATCTGCTCGGTCTGCCCGGCCTTGAGGACGATGGACGCCAGCCGGCGGTTGTTGCCCAGCCGCGCCCGCGACCAGTCGCCGTGGGTGTAAGGGTTGGGGATGTAGATGGCGATCTTGTCGAGTTCGCGCGCCACGCGCTCCTCGATGGCGGCGTGGATGAAGGCTTCCAGCACCGACTTGTCGCGCCCGAAGCACGACAGGGTGATCTTCTCGAAGATCGTCTGACCGACACTCACCTCGCGCTTCATCCACATCAGCCGGCCGTCCAGCCAGAAGATGTGGAAGCCCTCGGCCGGCGACAAAAAGGCCCGCGGGCGCACACCCTGGCGCAGGTCGTCGGCGAGACTTTGATAGGCGTCGGAATCCTTCACCGCGCGCACGGTGAACTGGTTGATCCGGCGCAGCACGTCGCGGGCGTGCATGTATTCGACGACGGTCGGGAAGAGGATCTCGTCCCGGTTGTCGACGGTGACGCTGGAGACGATATAGCGGCTGAGGAAGACCGCCGTGGCCGGCAGCGCATCCTTCAGCCAGTAGGCCACCGCCCCCAGCAGGCCCAGGGCGAGCCCGCCGGAGAACACAGGGTTGCTGCCCGCCAGCGAAACGATCCACGCTTCCACGGCGGGCTGGCCGGTCAGCTCAGGCGGCGGACG
>JAKLLO010000193.1 GCA_023150095.1 Zoogloea sp.
GAACGCATCGAGTGGGCTGTGTCGCTCACGCCGCTGCGCAGCCTGCTGGCGCTGCCGGTCCGCGTGAACCACAGCGTGCGCATCACCGAGGACGACCAGGCCGCCCAGGCCTGGATGCGGGAGATCGGGCGCGCGCAGGTGGAAGACGTGACGCTGGGCCAGGTGATCGAAGGGTTGTTGTGGGAGCTGTCGTTCCACGGCGGTCCTGCCGAGCAGGAAGCCGTGGCCGAGGGCCTGCGGCAGCAGGTGGCCGAGTTGAAGGACGGCACGGCCAAGACGTATTCGTCCGACGAGGTTTTCGAACGCCTGGGCTTGCCGGGCTGCGAAGGCCTGTTCGATGAGTTCGGCGGGCACAAACCCCGCGACGTGGACCGGGCCTTGCGTGACATCGGCGACACCGAGAACGCTGCCGACTGGATCGCCCGCAAGTTCGAGGGCCGGGTGGTCGTCAAGCCCGAGTTCCGACACCTCAACGGGCGCGAGTTCCGCCGCGCGCGGCAAGACCTGCGGTGATGAGCCATCCGGCGGATCACGCCCTGCTGCAGACGGGGCTCGGCTGCAGCCCATGAGTCGATTACACTCCACATTCAACTCAATTTGTGAGTCGATATCCGCGAGCATTCGACTCGCGTGCGCCTCGCCGCATGAAAACCCGACCGCCTACCTACGTCTGGCAGCACCCGGACTGGCCCGACCTCCGGCATGACCGCATACGTGTCGGCGAGGCCCTGGCCAAGGCGCGCCGTGCGCAGGGCCTTGTCGAAGGCAAGCTCGCAGTCCTGGGCTTCGAACAACGCCTGGAACTGGCCGCAGAAGCCTGGAGCCAGGAGGCGCTGGCGACCTCGGCCATCGAGGGCGAGCGCCTGGACCTGGCGACCGTGCGCAGCTCGGTGGCACGGCGGCTGGGTGTGGGCCAGCAGGATGGGCCCAGCGCGCCGCGCAACGTTGAAGGCCTGCTCGACATCATGGACGACGCAGTCAAGCGTTGCCACGACCCGCTGACCCACGAGCGCCTGCACGCCTGGCATGCCGCGCTCTTTCCCACCGGCTACTCCGGCATGACGAAGATCCGCGTCGGCGGCTACCGCGAGCACGGTGAGCCGATGCAGATCGTCAGTGGCCGTGTAGGACGAGAAAGGGTGCACTACGAGGCACCGCCTTCGGCGCGGGTGCCACACGAGATGGATCGCCTGCTGCAGTGGTTCAACGCTGCCACCGAACCCGACACGCTGGTCCGGGCAGCGCTCGCGCACCTGTGGTTCGAGACCATCCACCCGTTCGAGGACGGCAACGGCCGCCTCGGGCGCGTGCTGGTCGACTTGCTCCTGGCCCGCGACAGCGGCGAAGTCAGCCGCATGTTCCGCACGTCCCAGCGCCTGCTCGATCGTCGCCGCGACTACTACGCGAACCTGGAGCGCGCGCAGCATGGCGAACCCGACGTGACGGACTGGGTGTGCTGGTTCATCGAACAGATGCAGGCCGCCTGCGAAGAGGCGTCGGCGGTGGTGGACCACACGCTCGTGAAGGCCCGGTTCTGGCTGGATCACGGCAACAAAGCGATGAATGAGCGGCAGCGCAAAGTGATGAACCTGCTGCTGGATGCCGGGCCGGGTGGTTTCGACGGCGGCATGAGCACGAAGAAGTACGAGAACGTCACGGGCACGTCTCGGGCGACAGCGTCGCGTGAACTCATCGACCTTGAAGCGATGGGGCTGCTGCAGCAGATGGGCGGTGGCCGCTCGACGCGCTACTACGTCAGGCTGCCTGGCTGGGTGCCGGCGTCGACGTAGCCTGTACTTCAGGCTCCGGGCAGGCCGGAAACGGGTGCAATTGGGTGCAGAAATGGAGCGCGCTGTCCTGCGTTCGTGCCGCCTTGGATTGAAGGAGCCGAACCATGACATGACGGAGTCACCGACTTTGGCCGCCAGCGCGGGCCGCCGGCCTTTGATCCCGTCATCTGGTCAGCGAGCGATCCGCCCAGGCGCGGACTTGTGCGACCTGCGATACGTCGAGGGGCAATTGTTCCCGCCGACTGAGTTCGAGCACGCTGTCGATGAAGCGTTGAGCGAGCGACTTCGGATCGTCGGCGCCTTCGCCGAACGGATGGCCCCCGAGCACGATGCCTTTGAGGACGAAGCTCACGTCAGCGCGACCGATGGCATGCCCCGCCTCGCGACACTGGTCGCGGACCCTCTTGCCTGTCTCAGCAAGCTGGAACGGTTGGGCCTGGAGGTCATCTGACAGCGCCACGAGCACGGCATGCAGTTCGACTGGCGAGAGCAACGGCATCCCCGTGGCCACGTGGACGAGGTTCATGACCGGCAGGAGATCGCTGTCGATTCCCCAGTCCGGCCGAGTCGAGGAGTTCGGGCTGGCAGGCGGCGGCGACGGGAAGTCCGGATCGGTGACAAAGCCGCCGGCAACCGACCAGTCCGTGCGCAGGGGCCTGAGATCCAGGGCTTCCAGGAAGCGCCTGAATGTCGCCTTGCCGCCCCAATCCGCCGCCAGCGAGCCGTGCCGATCAATGATCAGCTGGGCCAGCCTGCCGCACGGCACGGGCCTTCGTGCCGCAGCAACTTCGTCGCGAACCAGTTGGCCCACGGCCGCCAGGCTGCCTGTGCTGGCCCCGGCCTGCTTGGCTGTAGTGCCGCTGCGCTCAGGCGACTCGTGACGGGCCGGATCAAGGATCACGCCTGTTTCCCAGCGGACGAGCAGTGGCTCGAGCTTCAGCGAGTCCACCAGCGCACGGAAGCTGTTGAACCCGGCCCAATCGGCAGGGTCGAGCCCGTTGACCTCTGAGGGGGCCTTGCTGGCCAGCCAGGGCAACGCGACAGGCTTGGAAGATCCTGCGACGGCTTTGCTGATGAACACGCCAACGTCTCGAGCAACATCTGCGTTCGACCGCTCGGGAACGGCCGGCGGTGCCGCGGGCGCGGATTCCGGTTCGTCGAATCCGAGTCCGGCCCTGATGAATTCGTCCTGGTCGATCAGGAGATCGGCGGATGCCTGATAGGCCGCAGAGGGGAATCCGATGGCCAGGACTGTGGTGCGTCGATCCCACCGTCGCAGCTTGCGCAGGACCGGTGTGAAATCTGCATCCGCCGAGAACACGATGAACTCGTCATAGTGAACCTGGTGCTGCAGCAACTCGACGATGTCCAGCACCATGTGGATGTCGGTGCTGGTCTTGCCCTCACTCGTCATTGCCGGGCAGTCGATGATCTCGAAGCCGGCTCGGTTGAAGGCCGGCCGGAATCGCTGGTAGACCTGCGGATTGAGGTAACAGCGCCGGACGAGCAGGCGTCGTGCAGCGCCCTCGGGCGCGTGCGGCGGTGCAGGCAACGCATCCGTGAGCCATCGAATCCAGTTCAATGGCTGGAACGCGAAGCGATCGGCGACTGCGGGATCGAGCCGCCGCAGGCCGGAGAAGACATTGTCGAAATCGACGAACAGTGCGCTTTTCATGCCCGTCACGATGACGCCCAACGAGTCGGTGGAAACGCGAGGTTAGCAGCCGCTGCCTGGGCTGACCTTGATGTCTGCCGCGTCGGCGTGCGGGCCGCTTTCGCCCGCTACGGCAACCTTGGTCAAGTCGTTCGAGTGTGACCGCGGCTGCCTTCGAGCTTCCGTGCGGGCGCCTTGAAAACGTTCTTCTGGTTCCACGCCAGGAAAGGCGGCGCCGGCCGCATGTCCACCTGCTGCGGCGCCAGCAAGTGCTGCCCGTGGTGTCGCAATTCGCCTTGCTGGCTTCGGTCACCGGCCATCGCGTGTTGGCTGAAGATGACCCGGTGCTCAGCGGGCTCGACCGTGAACGCGCCCAGGTCGAACAGCTTGTGGTGCAGCGCGCACAAGGCCAGGCCGTTGGGTTCGATGTCGGGGCCGCCGACGTGGTGCCACTGGATGTGGGCGGCTTCTAGGCCCGCGCTCACATGGCCGATGCGCAGGTCGAAGCCGCAGACGCAGCAGCGGTACTCGTAGGCGCGCAGCACCCGTTCGCGGAAGCCGGGGTCGCGCCTGCGGCGTTCAGCCGTGCCATAGGCCGGCACGTCCGGTTCGCTGGCCAAGTGCGCCACCGGGCGGTCCAGGTCCAGCCCGACAGCGGCGGCGATGTCGGCATGAAGCGTTGCGGGGAAGTAGGCTTCCAGGACGCGTGCCGCCACGGCTTCCAGCAGGCCGGGAACCTTGCGAAGGGCCTCGTCCACCTGCGGCGGAAAGCCGCCCTGCACGTGATGCGTCCGCAGTTCACCTAGGTTGGGCGTGGCACCGGCCGGACGGGACAGCATCTCACGGGGCCCGTTCAGATCCCACAGCGCACCCTGGCCATCCGTGGCGAGATGCCAGAACGGGTAGTGACGCGACTTCGCGGCACCACTGGGGCCGAACTCGGCCAGCAGCGATTGCAGCGAACCGTCGATGGCGGCGAACTCCACGAGCCGCGGTTCATCACGCTGCACGCGGGCCAGCGCCAGCAGGATCAGCAGCGGCTTGTGCGGGGCGTAGACACCGGCCCGCTGTGCGCGCCGGATGTTGTCGAAGGTTTCCAGGATCTGCGCGGCGGTCTTCATCTCAAACCGGCTCACCGCCACGGGCAGACCAGTAGTCAGCACGCTCCGGAAAGATCCACCGCACACCACCGCGCGGATCGGCCTGGTCGCCGTTGTAGCGCGGGATCAGGTGCACATGCAGGTGTGGCACGGTCTGCCCGGCGGCCGGGCCATCGTTGATGCCAATGTTGTAGCCATCGGGGTGCATCGACTGGTCCAGGTCGCGTCGTGCCACGTCGAGCAACTCGAAGACGGCGTCGCGCTCTGGGGGCTCCAGCTCGAAGAAGCTCCCTACGTGCCGGCGCGGCAGCACCAGCGTATGGCCGCGCGACACAGGGTAGGCATCCCGGATGACCACAACGAAGTGGTTGGCATGCACGATCCTGGCGAGTGGCAAGATGCAGAACGAGCAGTCGGTGGCAGCAGGCGTCGACATGGGCGGTCAAGCGTAACTCAGCGACGGGCGCGACTCGAACCCAGGTACACCGACGTGATCTGGGTTCTCGAATGCCCAAGGGCCTCTGAGACCTGGCGCCGCGCCGCCAGATCCACGGCCGCATCGGCGCGCTCGTCGGTGGCCACCGGAGGTGCCACACCGGCTTCAGCCTCGTATCGCTCGGCCGCATAGCCGTGCCGCAAGCCATGCGCCGTCACGCCGAGCATGGCCTTGGTCAGGCCGAACAGCTAGCTCCATCACGTAGCGCTGGTGCCGGATGGCCCGGACGAGCTGGTAGCGCGGGTCGCTGAGGCTGTCGTTCTCGCCAGGCGCCACGCGGCGCGCGTGCTCGATCGCGGCCAACTGGCTGGGCGTCACCGCCGGCACGTAGCGCAGCCGGCCGCCCTTGGTGCCGCGCCGCAACTGCAGGTATTCCGCCGCGCCAGCAGCCGCCTTGCCGGCCTGGGTCGCGGTCACGATGTCCTGGTGCGGGCGGAACATCACCGCTTCCTTGCAACTCAGGCCGAACTCTTTCATCAGCTCGATCTGCACGGCCACGCGCTCGTCGAATTCGGCAACGGCCGCGATCACGTCGGCCGGCACCACGCCGTTGTCGTCCCAGGCCTTGCTGTGCTTCGTCACGTAGCTGCGACGGTACAGGGTCTCGTCGCTGATGTAGGTGCTGATCGGCAGCACGAGCCCTGGCTTGCCGATCCAACCCGCGAACGTGCGCAGGTAGCTGTGCGCTTTCTGGATGGCGGAAGGCCCGAGCACGCCGGCCTTGGCGCGCCGTTCCATGTCGGCGAACAGGAAGCGCACATGCCGGTCGCCTAAAGAACGCGGGTCGGGCTTGAAGCTCTTGATGTCGTTGTGCTCCAGGTAGTGGAAGGCGCGGTAGATGTACTGCCGTCGGTCTTCCATGGTGTCGTGGGAGACACCCTTGTCCTTGACGGCGTGGCGGAAGTTGTTCTGGACGAACAGCGCGTTCAGGACGAAGCCTCGCCTGCTGATCTGAATCGGCAGGGTGCGCAGGTTGACGGTGCGCGCGTCGAGGTCACGCATGGTGGTGCTCCGTTCAGGAAGCTGGCGCAGCCAGCGTGCGGTTGGGGTCGTGCGGCACCGTCCCGCCGGTGCCAGGCGCATACAGGGATCTCAGGGTTCGCGCTTGCCGCCATCGGCATGGGCGCTGGCCAGTCGTAAAAGTGATCGCCCAAACACGGCGTCTGGCGCCGCCCGCCTGCTGCTGATCCGTGAGCTGCACGCGAAGTATTTCCGCTTCGACAGTGACGTTATCGTCGGTTCGTGCAACTTCACTGGCGCGGCGCTGGCGTTCAAGGAACCCTCGAACCTCGAACTCGCCATTTCGCTCGAGGCGGATGCGCAAACGGCCGCGTTCGAGGCGACCGTCTCGGGCATCGCTGTGCCGGCGACCCAAGAGATCTACGAAGCACTCCAGCGGATTCTTGAGGCGATGCCACAGATGGCGGCGCCCTCGATCGCAAGCGACGCGCCGAGGTCGGACGCTCCGCCTCCCCATGCCTCGATTCCAGCCTCTACGAACTGGTCGCAGTGGATTCCAACGTGCCGGACGCCGGAGGCGCTCTTTGACGCCTATTCAGGTCGCCTGGGCGACTTGACGCGTGCTACGCGCGATGCTGCACTTTCTGACCTCCTGCAGGTCGAGCCGCCTGCAGGCCTCAACCGTCAGCAGTTCGAAGCATTCGTGGCCGGCACTGTCCTCTCGTCGCCGGTCATCGCGCAGCTCGCGGATTTTGCCCGGACTCCCCGCCGCTTTGGCGAGATGCGCGAGTTCGTGCGCGGGTTCGATCGGCCGGGTTCGCCAACCGCCGATTGGCAAACGGCAATGAGGTGGCTGTTGCACTTCGCCCCCGATCGTTTTGCCATGCACACGGCCAACTACTCCGAGATCTTCGAGGCCAAGTGGTAGGTCGCGCACCGGCCGTGTCGCAGCACTGACCGCCCACGGCCGTCAGACCGCAATGTCCCTCGTGCCGGCTCACCGTGCGGAGTGCGATCCACGGCACAAATCCGTCACACCAAAGCCAAAGGGGTTAGCTCCAAATGAAGCTAACCCCTTGATTTTATTGGCTCCCCGACCTGGGCTCGAACCAGGGACCTACGGATTAACAGTCCGGCGCTCTACCGACTGAGCTATCGGGGAATGAAGCCTCGCAGTA
>JAKLLO010000194.1 GCA_023150095.1 Zoogloea sp.
GTTTCATCCGACTGCTTGAATTGATGTCGCTGAGGCCCCATATGGGGCCTTAGTGCCTTTAAAGGAATAATCATGTCGAGCACGCTTGACCTCTCCGAAGACCAAGTCGAACTGCCGCTGCTGCCGCTGCGCGACGTCGTCGTCTTCCCGCACATGGTGATCCCGCTGTTCGTGGGTCGCCCCAAGTCCATCAAGGCGCTCGAGAACGCCATGGAGGCCGGCAAGAGCATCCTGCTGGTCGCCCAGAAGTCTGCCGCCAAGGACGAACCCTCGGCCGACGATCTTTACGACCTGGGCTGCATCGCCAACATCCTGCAGATGCTCAAGCTGCCGGACGGCACCGTGAAGGTGCTGGTCGAAGGCGTGCAGCGCGCCCGCGTGGTGTCGGTCGAAGACCTGCGCACCCTGTTCGTCGCCAAGGCCCAGCCGATGCCCGCTGCCGACACGCCGGACAACGAGGTCGAGGCCATGCGCCGGGCGATCATCAGCCAGTTCGACCAGTACGTTAAGCTCAACAAGAAGATCCCGCCGGAGATCCTCAGCTCCCTGTCGGGCATCGAGGAGCCGGGCCGGCTGGCGGACACCATCGCCGCCCACCTGCCGCTCAAGCTCGAGCAGAAGCAGGAAATCCTCGAGATGTTCGACCCGGGCGAGCGCCTGGAGCGCCTGCTCAACCAGCTCGAAACCGAACTCGACATCCTGCAGGTTGAAAAGCGCATCCGTGGCCGCGTCAAGCGCCAGATGGAGAAGAGCCAGCGCGAGTACTACCTGAACGAACAGGTCAAGGCCATCCAGAAGGAGCTCGGCGAAGGCGAGGACGGCGCCGATCTCGAGGAGATGGACAAGAAGATCAAGGCCGCCGGCATGACCAAGGAGGCCATGGCGAAGGCCCAGGCCGAGCTGAAGAAGCTGCGCCTGATGTCGCCGATGTCGGCCGAAGCCACCGTGGTCCGCAACTACATCGAGACCCTGGTCGGCCTGCCCTGGAAGAAGAAGTCGCGCATCAGCAAGGATCTGGCCGAAGCCGAGAAGGTGCTGGACACCGAGCACTACGGCCTCGAAAAGGTCAAGGAACGCATCCTCGAGTACCTCGCCGTGCAGCAGCGCGTCGACAAGCTCAAGGCGCCGATCCTGTGCCTCGTCGGGCCCCCGGGCGTCGGCAAGACCTCCCTCGGCCAGTCGGTGGCTCGCGCCACCAACCGCAAGTTCGTGCGCATGAGCCTTGGCGGCGTGCGTGACGAGGCGGAGATCCGCGGCCACCGTCGCACCTACATCGGTTCGATGCCGGGCAAGATCCTGCAGAACATGTCCAAGGTTGCCGTGCGCAACCCGCTGTTCCTGCTGGATGAAGTGGACAAGATGGGCCAGGACTTCCGCGGCGATCCGTCGTCGGCGCTGCTGGAGGTGCTCGATCCTGAACAGAACTCGACCTTCGTCGACCACTACATCGAGGTGGAATACGATCTGTCGGACGTGATGTTCGTGGCGACCGCCAACACCCTCAACATCCCGGCGCCGCTCCTCGACCGGATGGAACTCATCCGCCTGTCGGGCTACACCGAGGACGAGAAGGTCAACATCGCCCAGCGCTACCTTGTTCCGAAGCAGATGAAGAACAACGGGATCAAGCGCGAAGAGCTGTCGGTGACCGAAGACGCCATCCGCGACATCGTGCGCTTCTATACCCGTGAAGCGGGCGTGCGGGGCCTCGAGCGCGAGGTTTCGAAGGTGTGCCGGAAGGTCGTCAAGGCGCTGGTCCTGGGCAAGCGCAAGGCCAAGGTTGTGGTGAACGCCAAGAACATCGACAAGTACCTGGGCGTGCGCAAGTACACCTTCGGCGTGGCCGAGAAGGAAAACCAGATCGGCCAGGTCACCGGCCTCGCCTGGACCGAAGTGGGCGGCGAACTGCTGACCGTCGAAGCCGTGGCGCTGCCGGGCAAGGGCAAGATCATGACCACCGGCAAGCTCGGCGAGGTCATGCAGGAGTCCATCCAGGCGGCCCTGTCGGTGGTGCGTCGGCGCTCCAAGTCGCTGGGCATTCAGGAAGATTTCTACCAGAAGTCCGACATCCACATTCACCTGCCGGAAGGCGCGATTCCCAAGGACGGCCCGTCCGCCGGCATCGCGATCTGCACCGGTCTGGTGTCGGTGCTCACCGGCATCCCGGTGCGTTGCGACGTGGCGATGACCGGCGAGATCACCCTGCGTGGTGAAGTTCTGCCGATCGGCGGCCTGAAGGAGAAGCTGCTGGCGGCCGTTCGTGGCGGCATCACCCGCGCCCTGATCCCCCAGGAGAACGTCAAGGATCTCACCGAGATCCCCGACAACGTGAAGAACGAGCTGGAGATCATCCCGGTCAAGTGGATCGATCAGGTGCTCGAGCACGCGCTGGAGCGCATGCCCGAGGCACTGCCCGATACGCCGACGACGGAAGTCGCCGTCGCCAAGCCGGCCGAGCCGACTGAAAACGGCGAAGTCGTGAAACACTGACCCGCGTCGTCATGATGCAGAAAGAGGCCGGCCGTGATGCCGGCCTTTTTTTTGCGCTGCGGCCCGGAGATCGGCGCGATCCCTGTCGGGGGAACCGAATCGGCGACGCGGAAGCGCGCCACAAAAAGAACAAGGCCCTCACGAGGAGGGCCTTGTCGGGTCTGGTCCCCCCGACAGGAATCGAACCTGTATCTGGCGCTTAGGAGGCGCCCGTTCTATCCATTGAACTACGGAGAGAGGAGGGCGGCATTCTATCCCGGCAGCGCCGGAAAATGCCACGTCTTCATGCTTTCCGTGGTGCCGGGGGATGCCTCGTCAGGATGAGCTGACGTCCATCTGGGATTGCAGGTAGTTCTGGATGCCGACCTTCTCGACCAGTTCGAGCTGGGTTTCGAGATAGTCGATGTGCTCTTCGGTGTCGTCGAGGATGTGCTGGAAGATGTCGCGGCTCACGTAGTCGCGGACGGATTCACAGTAGGCGATCGCATCCTTGAGGTGGGCATGGCCGCCTTGCTCCAGCTTCAGATCGCCCTGGAGGCATTCCGGGACGTTTTCGCCGATGAGCAGCTTGTCGAGGTTCTGCAGGTTGGGGAGACCTTCGAGGAACAGCACGCGCTCGATGAGCATGTCGGCGTGCTTCATCTCTTCGATGGATTCTTCGTATTCGTGCTTGCCCAGCTTGCCGAGGCCCCAGTTCTTGTACATGCGCGCATGCAGGAAGTACTGGTTGATGGCGGTCAGCTCGATGGTGAGTTGCTTGTTCAGATGCTGGATGACCTTCTTGTCGCCTTTCATGCTGCCTCCTGGATCAATGGAAATGTACGGATGCCGTGCGGGAGGATCTGGGGCGTGGGCTGCTTGTCGAGAGCCTGATGCAGGCACTGCTTGGCACACCGGGCGCACCGCCCGCATTCCTCGGTGACGCCCAACTCTACCCGAAGATCACGGAGTCGGCGAGCGCCGCCGGCGACGGCGGATTCGATCTGTTTTTCGGTGACGGCACGACAAACACAAACGTACATTGTCCTGTTTCCTCCAGCGCTTCTGGACAGCGAGGCGTTCAGTGGATCGGATAGAGCTGCAGCACCAGCTGGATCGCCGCGTACCCGCCGGCAAGCCCCACAGCCAGCCAGAGCGCGACGCTCGTGGCGGAGAGCCGCGGGGCGGCGGTGGAAACCGGAAGCACGGGATGGCGGTGATGAGTGGTGAGCATCATTTTGTGAGAATCAGTTTGCCGGCACGTGTGGTACGCAATGCATAAATCATGCCTTCGTGTTCGATGAACACGCAGTTGCGGTTGTCGAACAGATCCTTGCTGCGGATCGGCGTATCCATTTGACCGGCGTGTATCCGTGGGGCCTCTGGGGAAGGCGCAGCCTTGGCCGTTTCGTCAGGGGTAGTCACGGTATTTGTTAAAGCAAATGAGAACAATTCGTATTAAACAGATTGCGCTGTCGATAGTCAACAAGGTTTTGTTGGTGGTGTGACGCACGCACGCAAGCGGCGCGAGTTGCTGCGATTTGCGCCGACAAGGCCCCGGGCGGGCCGGCAGGGTAGAATCCGCAGCTTTCCTGCGTCAGCCTCCCGGATTCGCCATGCCCTTGATCACCCTCGACGATGCCTGCCTTGCCTTCGGCCATGTTGCCCTGCTAGACAAGGCGGCCTTTCAGCTCGACCCCGGCGAGCGGGTTGCGCTCATCGGGCGCAACGGCAGCGGCAAGTCGAGCCTGCTGAAGGCGCTCGCGGGGCAGGCCACGCTGGACGACGGCCGGCTGTGGCGCCAGCCCGGCGCGCGGGTGGCCTACGTGCCCCAGGAGGCGGATTTCCCCCTCGAGCGCAGCGTGTTCGCCACCGTGGCCGACGGCCTGGGCGACGTGGCCCAGCTGCTGGTGGATTACCACGCGGCAACCCTGGCGGTGGCCGAGGACGCCAGCGAGGCCGCGCTGGCCCGGCTCGAAGACCTGCAGCACCGGATCGAGGATGCCCAGGCCTGGCGGCTCGAGCAGCGCGTCGAGCAGGTGCTGGGGCAGCTCAAGCTGTCGGGCGAGGCGGTGGTGGGCAGCCTGTCGGGCGGTGGCATCAAGCGTGTGGCGCTGGCCCGGGCGCTGGTGGGCGAGCCGGAGATCCTGCTGCTGGACGAACCGACCAACCATCTGGATATCGACGGCATCCTGTGGCTCGAAGAATTGATCCGCGACTTCGCTGGCGCGGTGGTGGTGATCACTCACGACCGGGTGTTCCTCGACCACGTGGCGACGCGGATCGTCGAGCTGGATCGGGGCATCCTGTCCAGCCATCCCGGGCGTTTTTCCGAATATCTCGCTCGCAAGGCCGACCAGCTGGACGCCGAAGAGAAGGCCAACGCCCGCTTCGACAAGCTGCTGGCCCAGGAAGAGGTGTGGATCCGCAAGGGCGTGGAGGCGCGGCGGACCCGCAACGAAGGCCGCGTGCGCCGGCTCGAGGCCCTGCGCAGGGAGCGCGGCGCGCGCCGTGACCGGCTGGGAACGGTCAAGCTGGCGCTGGATCGGGGCGAAGGTAGCGGCCAGATGGTGGCCGAGCTGGAGAACGTCAACAAGCGCTTTGGCGAGCGCACCATCGTCCGCGATTTCTCTACGCGCATCCTGCGGGGCGACCGGATCGGCCTGATCGGCCCCAACGGCGCCGGCAAGACGACGCTGCTCAAGCTCATCCTCGGCGGGCTGGAGCCGGACGACGGTCGCGTGCGGCGCGGCACCCGCCAGACGGTGGCGTACTTCGACCAGCTGCGAGAACAGCTCGACCCGGAGGCGCCGCTCACCGAGGTCATCAGCCCGGGATCGGATTACGTGGAGATCGCCGGCCACCGCACGCACATCATCGGCTACCTGGGTGATTTCCTGTTTTCGCCCCAGCGTGCCCGCTCGCCGG
Organism: Zoogloea sp.; assembly: GCA_023150095.1. Lineage (GTDB taxonomy): Bacteria > Pseudomonadota > Gammaproteobacteria > Burkholderiales > Rhodocyclaceae > Zoogloea. The sequence continues at coordinate 5,398 of JAKLLO010000194.1, forward strand.
TCAAGTCGCTTTCCGGTGGCGAGCGCAACCGGCTGCTGCTGGCCCGGCTGTTTGCCCGGCCGGCCAACGTGCTGGTGCTCGACGAGCCGACCAACGATCTGGACATCGAAACCCTCGACCTGCTCGAAGACCTGCTGGCGCAATACGACGGCACGGTGTTTCTGGTCAGCCACGACCGGGCCTTCCTGGACAACGTGGTGACGCAGGTGATCGCCGCCGAAGGCGATGGCCGCTGGAAGGAATACGCCGGTGGGTACGAGGATTGGCTGCGGGTGCGCAAGACCGCCGAGGTGGCGGCAGCGCCGTCCGCGCCCAAGCCTGCCGCGCCCAAGAAGGAAGCCACGCCCGCACCTGCGGCGAGCAACAAGCCGGCAAGGCTCAGCTGGAAGGAGCAGCGCGAACTGGAAGCGCTGCCGGACCGCATCGCGACGCTGGAAGAAGAGCAGGGCGCGATCCAGGCCCGGCTCAACGACCCGGCTATTTATCGGGATGCGCCGCAGGAGGTGCCGCAACTCAACGCCCGGCTGCAGGCGCTGGAGGGCGAGATCGAAGCAGCGATGCTGCGTTGGGAAGAACTCGAGGCCCGATCGGGCGGAAAGTAGGCGCGTCGGTCAGGCCGAGGGCAGGGCGCCGTCGGCGTTGCCGCCGGCGGCGAGCAGCGGCTCGATCGACTCGTGGGGCACCTGCAGGCGTGCCAGCAGGTTGTCACGGCCAATGTGAATCAGCCTCTCGATGGCCGACAGATCGTCAGGGATCGCCGGGTTGTCCCAGCCCTGGGCTGTGTGGCGGGCGAGGCTGTTGGCCAGTTGCACGGTGCGCACCCGGGCGTTGTCGATGTAGCGCTCGTCCATCATCGACACCAGCAGATCCGGCAGGTGCCAGTGGCGCACCAGTGCCAGCTGTAGTTCCTTGGCTGAAAAGTTGAACACCGAGCGCTGGGCCATGGCCGAGCGCAGGCTGCGGTCGACCCGCTGGAGTTCATACACCTGCTGGGTGAGCGTCGGGGCGAAGCTCCAGCACAGGATCTCGGTGACTTCCGACAGCAGCGCGGCGACCGTCACCTCATCCACGTCCAGATCATGGCGCACGATGGCCCAGTCACGGGCATAGCGGGCGGCCCGGCGGGCGCGGCTGATCACCCGCAGCACGCCCACCAGGGCTTTCGGATGCTGGGAAATCTGCCCTTCGATGGTCGGCTGGTCGGCAAAGTCGCGCAGGAACGGCGAGATGCCCATCATCATGATCGCCCGCTCGATCGTGGTGATGTCGTGGTTCTGCCGCGCGCGCCGGTTGGCCTCGATGTGGATCAGCACCTTGAGCGTCATCATCGGATCGGACAGCACCAGCGCCGCCACGGTGCGCCCGTTGATGCTGTCTTCCTGCTCCCGCATGGCCTGCAGTTCCTTGACCGTGTGCTTGAGGACGGGCAAGGGCTCCTGGCTGAAGAAGGCGATGTAACTGTCGATGGTCTCGAACGGCTGTTGAATCAGGGCCATTGTCATGCTCCGGCGGGTGATGACCTCATTTACGGCAGGGCAGGCGCGGGATTGAGTGCCCGGGCGGATGGCGCGGCAAACGAGCCGGCGGCCGAGGCTATAATCGGCCGACCAACACATAAGGATGCCGCTGCGCATCCATTCACGAGGAGAGCAAAACCATGTCCAGCGTCCCGAACCCCTTCCAGGCTTTTGTTCTG
>JAKLLO010000195.1 GCA_023150095.1 Zoogloea sp.
AGAGCTGGAGCACTTTCCTAGCGCTTTGCCCATCCGTTCGAATCCACGCCGGCAAGAATGGGTTCGGATCGAGGAATTCACGGCGGCATCGTAGGGCGGTGCCGGGCGACCACTGCATGAGCGCGCGTGGCTGGCAAATGCCTCGTGCCAAGTCGGTGCTGGACCTGGCCATCACGACGGCGCTGATCGCTTTCCTCGATAAGCGCTTCCCAAAGAAGGCATGACCCGTGTGAACAGGCACGACGGTTCGGCGCGCATTCGGCACCAAGTGGTTCCTTGGTCCGGCGATAAGGGCCTACCAAAGGGGGGCACCGTGCGCAGCGGTTTGTTGCTCCCGCCCCCGCCACGTATTGAAGCAGGCTAGGCCCATGTCCGTCGGCGAAGCCGACAGCATGCCCAGGTAGCCAAGACCTTCAAGGCTACGGTGCGTTGCGACGCGCAGGTCGTTCTTCTTCGCCAAGCCGCTCGCGGCGTTTTCTTCCACCCCTTGGGGCAGTGACTGCCCCGGCGGGCCGTGCTGCCTCCGATTCCTTCGAGGACAACACCATGCCTGTCACCCATCCTTCCAAGACGCTGTATCGCATCGACGAATGCCCCGACCTCATGGCCGACGGCTGCATCGGTGACGAGAACGGCAACCTGGTCTTTCTCTCGATCTGGGCGCGCGACACCGCCGTTCAGGAGTTCCTGGCTCGCCTGACCCTCGGGCGCGATGAGCAGGGGCTGGACCAGTTCCATGTCATCACCGACCAGGGCGCGAGCGTCCCGGTTTTCGTCGGCAACGTCGAGAACCTGGAGAAGCGCATTACCCGCGCCTACCGCCGCACGCTGTTCGGCTCGCTGACCAACGTGTGGCTGTTCGACCGTCGCGCCGTGAAGCCCGACAAGGCCAACGCCAGCGCGCTGGCGCTTCTGCCGCGCGAGTCCGCACACCGGCTCGACCGGCTGTGGACGCTGGTGCAGGACACCTGCCCGCTGCCACTGCTCGACCACTGGCGCGACACCGTGCTGGCGCTGTTGCAGACACGGCGGATGCTGACCGGTCTTCCCTTGGCCCTCGGGCCGCTGGAAGGCCATCGGCTGGCCCTCGATGTCCCGGCGCTGACGAAGGCGTTGGGCGAGCTGATCCGCAACGGCACCCTCGGCGCCATGCAGTACGAACTGGCCGCGAACGCACCGCTTCGGCGTGTGGCGTGAGCCATCCCCACGGGCATGCGCGCCACGCGTGCCCGCCTTCCCTCATCCATCATCAGGAGAAATCCATGGCACTCATGTTTCCGCGCCTGGCGCGCAATTTCATTCGTAACGGCTACTTCCCCACCGACGAACCGACGCTGGAGCGGGCCTTGTCCGCGCTGGCGCCGTCTCCCGGCGCCATGTCCATCCTCGATCCCTGCGCCGGCGAAGGCGTGGCGATCGCCGAAGCCGCCCACGCCCTCGGGCGCGAGCAGGTCCAGGCCTTCGCCGTCGAGTACGACGCCGAGCGTGCCCGCCACGCACGGCAACTGGTCGATCGCTGCATCCACGGTGACCTGATGGACACGCTGATCTCGCGCCAGTCCTTCGGGCTGCTGTGGCTCAACCCGCCCTATGGCGACCTGAGCAAGGACGCCAACGGCAACATCGGCTACCAGGGCCAAGGCCGCGCCAGGCTGGAAAAGCTGTTCTACCAGCGTGCGCTGCCGCTGCTGCAGTACGGTGGCGTGCTGATCTTCATCGTGCCGTCCTACGTGCTCGACGCCGAGCTGGTCGGATGGCTGACGCGCCACTTCGCCGACCTGCGCATCTACCGTGCGGTGGAAACGCAGTTCAAGCAGGTGGTGATCTTCGGTCGCAGGATTCGTCAGCGCGACCAGGCATCGGATTCGGTCAAGGCCACCCGCGGTCTGCTGCTGCAGATCGGACAGGGCGACGCCGAAGCCGAGGAGCTGCCGCTCGAATGGCCGTTCCTGCCGTACACCGTCCCTGCCAGCCCGGCCGAGCCGGAGCACTTCTATCGCGTGACGATGGAGCCCGAGCAGTTCGCCGATGAAGTCGGCCGGCTGGAGGGACTCTGGCCGGCGCTCGATACGCACCTGGCCGCCGCACAGCAGTCGCTGCGCCCGCCGGCCAGGGCCTTGTCCCACTGGCATCTCGCCCTGGCCTTGGCTGCGGGCGCGATCTCCGGCGCGGTGACTTCCAGGACTGGGCGCGTGCTTGTCGTCAAAGGTGATACCCACAAGGAGAAGACGCTCCAGACGGAATACACCGAACGCGACGACGGCTCCGTGGCCGAGACGCGCATCCTCACCGACAAGTTCGTTCCGGTCATCCGCGCCTGGGACATGACGCCGGGTTCCCCGACACGGGGCGAGGTGTTGACCATCCGCTGATTGTTGTTCCTCGACGGCTCGCCGTCATGCCTTTTCACCCACCGGGGTCATGTCGCCCCAAAGGGGTGCCGTGGCCCGCTTTTCCGAAAGGAGAAACCACCATGGCACTCGCAGTCATCAACCTCGCGTCGCAAGCACGCTTTTCCCCGGGGCAGTTGGTCATGACCATCGGCGTCGACGATCTGGTCCGACAGGGCCGGCTTAACCCAGCACCTTTCCTGCGCCGCCATCTCCATGGCGACTGGGGCGACCTTAGCGACGACGATCGGCAACTGAACGACGCTGCGCTGAAGTCCGGCGAGGATCGTCTGTTCTCGTCCTACCAGGTCACGCCGAACCTGAAGCTCTGGATCATCACCGAATGGGATCGCAGCGTCACCACGCTGCTGCTGCCCAGCGAGTATTGATCGGCATTCAGCGGCCCTGCGCCGTTCCTTTCTTCCCACCCCGGGGCACGCCAATGCCCGCGGGGGCGGTGCGTGCCCCTTCACCTTGGAGCATCACCATGTCCCTCGATCTCGAAACCATTCCCGAAACCGCTGTGCAGGGAGCCCTGCTCGAAGCGGCCGCTTCTCCTCTCACCCTCAGCCTGCAGGACTTCGTGTCCGAATTCGGCGACGAGCTGCTGGATTCCCTCAACCGCGCCAATCCGCCGGTCTACACCGGCCAGGTGCGGGTGCATCGGCAAATGATCCTCGCCGCGCTCAAGCGCAAGCTGTTCCCCGCGCAAGCCGATGTGGTCCACGCCGTCACTGAGCTGTTGGTCGATCGCGGCGAACGCGCCGCGATCGTCAATGGCGAGATGGGCTGCGGCAAGACGACCGTCGGCATCGCCACGGCCGCCGTGCTCAACGCCGAAGGCTACCGCCGCACCCTGGTGCTCTCGCCACCCCACCTGGTCTACAAGTGGCGGCGCGAGATCCAGGAGACGGTGGCCGGCGCCAAGGTCTGGGTGCTCAATGGCCCGGACACGCTGGTCAAGCTGCTGAAACTGCGCGGGCAGTTGGGCGTGCCGGCTCAGGGCCAGGAGTTCTTCGTCCTGGGCCGCGTGCGGATGCGGATGGGGTTCCACTGGAAACCTGTCTTCGCTCGCCGGCGCACGCCTCATGGCGACGTGGGGGCCTGCCCGGATTGCGGGCATGTCATCACCGACCTCGACGGCGAGCCGATCAACCCGGTCGAGCTGGAAGCCGAGGAGTCCCGCCGCAAGTGCAGCCACTGCCGTGCACCGCTGTGGTCGTTGATCCGTCCCAGAGGCCTGTCCGCCAGCGACCAGTCCTCGACCGTGCTCAAGGCACTGAAGCGCATTCCGACCATAGGCGAAGTCACCGCGCAGAAGCTGATGCAGAAGTTCGGCGACGCCTTCCTCGCATCGATGCTCGGGGACAACATCCACGAGTTCATCAACCTGATGGATGGCAACGGCGAGCTGGTCTTCTCGGACCGGCAAGCCCATCGCATGGAACGTGCGATGGCCAACATGGAGTTCGGCTTCGGCGAGGGCGGCTACCAGCCGTCCGAGTTCATCAAGAGGCAGCTTCCCCAAGGCACGTTCGACCTGCTCATCGCCGACGAGGCGCACGAGTACAAGAACGGCGGCTCCGCCCAGGGCCAGGCCATGGGGGTGTTGGCGGCCAAGGCGCGCAAGACGCTGCTGCTCACCGGCACGCTGATGGGCGGCTACGGCGACGACCTGTTCCACCTGCTGTTCCGAGCCCTGCCGGGGCGGATGATCGAAGACGGCTACCGGCCGACGAAGAGCGGCAGCATGACGTCGGCCGCGATGGCGTTTATGCGCGATCACGGGGTGCTCAAGGACATCTATTCCGAGAGCACCGGCACGGCGCACAAGACAGCCAAGGGCACCAAGGTATCGGTGCGCACGGTCAAGGCGCCGGGTTTCGGTCCCAAGGGCGTGCTGCGTTGCGTCCTGCCGTTCACGGTCTTCCTCAAGTTGAAGGACATCGGTGGCAACGTCCTGCCGCCCTACGACGAGGAGTTCCGCGAAGTCGCGATGGACACGGCGCAAGCCGCGGCCTACCGCGATCTGGCGGGTCGCCTGACCCAGGAGCTGAAGCAGGCCCTGGCGAAGCGCGACACGACGCTGCTCGGTGTAGTCCTCAACGTGCTGCTGGCCTGGCCGGACTGCTGCTTCCGGTCGGAAACGGTGGTGCATCCGCGCACGCGCAACACCTTGGCGTTCGTGCCGGCTCAGTTCAACGAGCTGGAGGTGATGCCCAAGGAACGCGAGCTGATCGAGATCTGCAAGCAGGAGAAGGCAGAAGGTCGCAAGACCCTGGTCTATTCGGTCTACACCGGCACGCGCGACACCACGTCGCGTTTGAAGGTGCTGCTGGAGCAGGAAGGCTTCAAGGTGGCGGTACTGCGCGCGAGCGTGGATGCCTCCCGCCGCGAGGACTGGATCGCCGAGCAGTTGGACCGTGGCATCGACGTGCTCATCACCAATCCCGAGCTGGTGAAAACCGGCCTGGACCTGCTGGAGTTCCCGACCATCGTGTTCCTCCAGTCGGGCTACAACGTGTATTCGTTGCAGCAGGCTGCCCGGCGCTCCTGGCGCATCGGCCAGAAGCAGCCGGTGCGCGTGATCTACCTGGGCTACGCCAACTCCTCGCAGATGACCTGCCTGGGGTTGATGGCCCGGAAGATCACGGTGTCGCAGAGCACGTCGGGCGACGTGCCCGAGTCCGGACTCGATGTCCTGAACCAGGACGGCGACTCGGTAGAGGTGGCGCTGGCACGGCAGCTTGTCACGGTCTGATCCATGTGCTCATGCCGGCGGCCCCTCGGGGTCGCCGGCTTCTTTCCACGGCCCTTCGGGGCCGTTTTTCTTGGGCGTATGACAGTCCATGGCGCCGCCCCGCCAAGTATTCGGGCGGGCGTCAGTGCGTTTTGTTTGCTGCCCGTCGGCCAAGCGGCGGCGATGGTGAGCGCTCCGTGTTCCAGGGAAGCGCCCTCCATGCAACCATCCATCCGCGCTGTTCACCGCCTGGCCCTCGCCGCTGGCTTGCTGTCCGGCAGCCTGTTGGCCGCCGGCTGCGCCACGACCGCCGCGCCGTCTGCGGCAGCGGTGCCGGCCGCATCGCCAACCGCCGTCGCGCCGGAGCCGGGTTTCGTTCCCGTGGCCCGCTACGGACGCTACACCCTGGTCGAGCTGGTGCCGGAACCTGCGCAGCGCGATCTCTTGCAGCAGGCGGTGGAGGTCTCTATTCCGCCCATGCTCGATGCCAGCGTGGGCGATGCCATGCGCCACGTGTTGCTGCGCTCCGGCTACCGGCTCTGCGATGCGGCCGAGGCCGCCACGCTCTACGCGCTGCCGCTGCCTGCCGCGCACCTGCGCCTGGGCCCGCTGATGCTGCGCGATGCCTTGCTGACCCTTGCCGGCCCCGCCTGGGAGCTGTCGGTCGATGACTTGACCCGCCAGGTCTGCTTCAGCCGGCACGGTGCTCCCACCTTCCTTTCCGCCAACTCGCCCGGCGCCGCCACGTCCGTGCCGGACGCCGACCGGCCCGAGGAGACGCAGCCATGACCTTTCCCCAAGCGCCATCCGAGCGCGATACCCGCACGCGCTGGCTCAAGGTCGCCGCGGCCTTCTGGCTGGTCCTCATCAGTGCCGTGGCACTCATCAACAGCGTCGGCCTGTCGCGGCTCGCCGAACAAGCCCAGAGCAGCGCACAGGATGCGCAGCTCAATGCGCTGGGCCTGCGCGTGGCCGATCTCGAACAACGGGCCGATTCGGACAAGCGCCGGCCGGCGCCGATCAGTCAGGCCGAATTCGCCAACGCGCGGCAGGCGCTGGACGAACGGATGACGCGCCTCGAAGAGGCCGACGAGGCGAGGGCCATGGCCGTCGACCTGCAGACGCTGCAGGCGCGCGTGAACGGAATCGAGACCCGCCTGGAGAAGACCCGGCAGGTGGCATCCGCCGCTCGCCCGCGCGTTCCGGTTGCGACGAAGCCCAAGGTGCCGGAGCCGCCATTCCGGGTGCTCGGCGTGGAGCTACGGGGAGGCGAGCGCTTTCTGTCGATCACCTCCACCGCCGCGGCCTCGCTCGCGGGCGCCCGGCTGCTGCGCGAGGGCGATGCCGAGGGCGGCTGGCAACTGCAGTCCATCGAGGCGCAGGCGGGCGTGTTCCAGGTGAACGGCCAGACGCAGCGCGTTGCGGTGCCGTAGGAGGTCGCCATGAACCTGCGGCCGTTGCTCGCTGCCGTCGTTCTGTTCGCCGCTTTCGGCGCATCCGCCCAGCCGGCCCCGGTGACGAACTCGCGCATGGTGCCCGCCCAGGTGCAGCCGGGCGCCGATGCCGCGCTCGACGAGAGGCAGGCGCGGGAGTGGGGACTTCGCTCCGAGGAGTGGGCGCGTTACCGGCAACTGATGCAGGGGCCGCTCGGGGTCTATTCGCCCCAGCTCGATCCGCTCACGGCGCTGGGCATCGAGGCCCGCAGCGAGGAGGAGCGCAGGCGCTACGCGGAGTTGCAGGTGCAGGCCGAGGCCCAGCGCGTCGGCAAGACGCTGGCCTACCAGCGGGCCTACGACGCGGCGTGGCAGCGCCTGTTTCCCGGCCAGCCGCGCGTGAGCCTGCCCGGCGCCAAGGCGCAGGGTGCCGGCAACACCGGCTCCGGGCGCCTGGCGGTCT
>JAKLLO010000004.1 GCA_023150095.1 Zoogloea sp.
CCCTGCCGCGTCCGTAATCTGGGGATTCCCGATAAGGAGTCCCCGATGAACCGCGAAGAAGTCACCGACCTGATCGTCACCCGCAAGATCGAGAAGAAGCTGACCTGGGCCAAGCTGGCCGAGATCGTCGGCCACAGCAAGGAATGGAGCACCGCCGCGTTGCTGGGCCAGATGACCCTGACCGAAGCCGAGGCGAAGGCCGTCGGTGCGGCGCTGGATCTGCCGGACGAGGCCGTCACCCAGCTGCAGGTGGTGCCCTACAAGGGCTCGCTGCCCAGCGCGGTGCCCACCGACCCGCTGATCTACCGCTTCTACGAGCTCATCAACGTGTATGGCACCACCTTCAAGGCGCTGATCCACGAGGAGTTCGGCGACGGCATCATGAGCGCCATCGACTTCAACATGGATCTGACCCGCGAGCCCGACCCGAAGGGCGACCGGGTGCGCATCACCATGAGCGGCAAGTTCCTGCCCTACAAGACCTACTGATCGACCGAGTGAACGCACGAAGCCCCGGCCTGCCGCAGCGGGCCGGGGCTTCGGGGCATGCCGTCGGCGCTCAGGCGCGCAGCAGGGCCTTCACCAGGCGCTCGGAGAGCTGGTCTTCGGTGAATTGCGGCTCGTTGGGCGGGTAGAGCGAGTTCTCCTCGATCTCGAAGCCTTCGGCCATGGCCAGGGCGCGCAGCTCCTTGATCTTCTGGCAGGCCTTCAGTTGGGCGCCCAGTTCGGCGGTGGCGCGGGCTTTGTCGGAAAAGGCTTTGATGGGTGCGACGGACATGCTGACTCCTTGTGGGTGGTGAGCACCGACATTCACGAAACCCGCCTCACGCCGGATAGTCGAGGCATTCCTCTTCCCCGTTGGCGTCGTGGATGAGGGCCTGCGCAAGCCGGCCATCGGCGTGATACCGGTACTCGTGACACACCTCGATCTCGCCATAGACGACCTTCTCGCACCGCACCAGCCGGCCGTCGGCATCGAAGCCGCCCCGGTAGAAGGTGTTGCGGTTGCGCATGTCCTCGCTCGCCAGCTCGCCGACGAGCTTGAGGGGCAGGCGCACGCCGCTGTAGCTGGTGAAGTAGCGCGTGGTGACGTTGCTGGCCGTCATGGTGGGATGAGCCGTGTCGGGTTGTTGACAAAAACCCCGGAAATCACGGGGGCGTGGAGCCTCACAGCAATTTCGGTGCCACACGGCCCGGCGACGAAACCCCGCCCTCAGCCCAGCCCGTACTTGCGGATCTTGTCGTGGAGCGTGGTCTTGGCCACCGCCAGCGCCTCGGCCGCGCGGGCGAGGCTGCCGTGGCGGCGCAGGGCGTCGGCGATGAGGGCGCGCTCGAAGGCTTCGACGGTCTCGGCGAGCGGCTGGGGGCCGTCCGGGCGCACTTCGCCAAAAGGTGGCGAGCCACCTTCGATGCCCAGCACGCAGCGATCGGCCACGTTGCGCAGCTCGCGCACGTTGCCGGGCCAGGGGTAGCCCATCAGCTGCTGGATGCGCCCGGCCGGCGTGTCGGGCACCGGGCGGTTGTGGCGGGCCGCCGCCTGCAACAAAAAGTGCTCGAAGAGCAGCGGAATGTCGTCGCGGCGCTCGCGGAGCGGCGGCAGGTTGATGGTGGCGACGCTGAGGCGGTAGTACAGGTCGTTGCGAAAGCCGCCCTTGGCGGAGAGCTCCAGCAGGTCGCACTTGGTGGCCGCAATCACCCGACAGTCGATGGGGATCGATGTGTTGGAGCCGAGGCGTTCCAGGGTGCGCTCCTGCAGCACCCGCAGCAGCTTGATCTGCATGGCCACCGGCATGGTCTCGATCTCGTCGAGGAAAAGCGTGCCGCCGCTGGCGTGCTCGATCTTGCCGATGCGGCGCTTGGCGGCGCCGGTGTAGGCGCCGGCCTCGTGGCCGAAGATCTCGCTGTCGAACAGGGTTTCGGGCAGGCCGCCGCAGTTGATGGCGACGAAGTTGCCCTTGCGGCGGGCGCTGGCCTCATGCAGGCAGCGGGCCACGAGCTCCTTGCCGGTGCCGGTTTCGCCGTGGATCAGCACGTCGGCGGCGCTGTCGGCAAGGCCGGCGATCATCGCCCGCACCTTCTCCATGCCCGGGCCGCGGCCGATCAGCCGTCCTTCGAGCTGGTCTCGCTGCTCAAGCTGGTGGCGCAGATCGCGCACCTCCATCACCAGCCGGCGTTTCTCCAGCGCGCGGCGCACCACGTCCACCAGGTATTCGGGCGCGAAGGGCTTCTGGATGAAGTCGTAGGCGCCGTCCTTCATGGCCTGCACGGCCATGGTCACGTCGCCGTGGCCGGTGATCATCACCACCGGCAGCTGCGGGTCCAGCGCCAGCAGCTCGCGCAGGAAGGCCATGCCGTCGAGCCCCGGCAGGCGGATGTCGCTCACCACCACGCCGGGAAAATCCCGCCCCAGCCGGCGCCGGGCGGCTTCGGCGCTGCCGGCGCATTCGGCGGCGATGCCTTCGAGCTGCAGCGCCTGCTCACAGCCCAGGGCCACGTCCGGGTCGTCCTCGATGATCAGCACCTTGGGGGTTTCACTCATGGCGGGCGGTCTCGTCGGCAAGGGGGATGTCAAGCAGGAACACGGCGCCGCCTTCCGGGTGGTTGGCCCCGGTGAGCGTGCCGCCAAAATCGCGCACGATGCCGGCGGAGATGGTGAGCCCGAGGCCCAGCCCGGCGCCGGCCGACTTGGTGGTGAAGAAGGGTTCGAACAGGTGGGCCAGCGCCTCGTCGGCGAGGCCCGGGCCGTGGTCGCGCACCGACAGGCGGACGCGGTCGCCGGCTACCGCCACATCGAGCTCGATGCACGGCGCGGGGTCGCCGTCCATGGCGTCAAGGGCGTTGCCGATCAGGTTGACCAGCACCTGCTCCAGCCGGTTGGCGTCGCACAGGGCGAAGGGTTCGGGCAGCGGGCAGTGGCGGCGCAGCTCGGCGCGGCTCTGGCGCAGACGCTGCTCCAGCAGCGCGAGGGCGTTGTCGATGGCGCGGCACAGGGCCACCGGCTGGGCCTTGCCGCTGGACTTGCGGGCGAAGGCGCGCAGCTGGCCGGTGATGTTGCCCATGCGGTCCACCAGATGGCCGATGCGTTCGAGGTTGGAGCGGGCGGTGTCGGTGTCGCCGCGCTCGAGGAAGCGCGCGGCGTTGCCCGAGAGCGTGCGTAGCGCTGCCAGAGGCTGGTTGAGCTCGTGGGCGATGCCGGTGGCGAGCTGGCCGATCACCGCCAGCTTGCCGGCCTGCACCAGCTCGTCCTGGGCGGCGCGCAGGGTGCGTTCGGCGGCGGTGCGCTCGGCCACCTCGCCCTGCAGCTGCTGGTTGGCGGCGGAGAGATCGGCGGTGCGTTCCTCGACCTTGCGTTCGAGTTCATCGTGGGCCTTCTGCAAGGCGGCGCGGGCGGCGAGCTTGGCCTTCAGGTGGCGGCGGCGCTCATCGAGCATCATGCCCAGCATGAAGATGAAGGCCGCGCCCACCACCGCCAGCGCAGTGCGGCTCTGGACCATGTCGTCCACCTGCTCGAGATGCGACAGCACGGTGAGCGTCCACGGCGTGCCGGGCAGCGGGCGGGATTGGGCCAGAAAGCGCCCGGCCACCGGATACACCGACACCGGCTCCGGCGAGGCGCGGGCGATGCGCACGAGGCGCGCGCCGTGGTCGAGCTCGGCGATTTCCTGCAGGCCCAGGGGCTTGAGGGCGCGGCGGTTGTACTGCAGGGTCTGGTCGAAGGCGCTGCGGGTGGCGTCGTCGAGCGGGCGCAGGGTGGTGAACTTCCAGTCGGCCACCGAGCCGAGGATCACCACGCCGTTCTCGTCGCTCACCATGGCCGGCGCCTCGACGGTGCTCCAGGTTTTTTCCAGCTGGTCGAGGCTCACCTTGATGACCGCCACGCCCAGGGTGCGGCTGTCGTCCACCAGGGTCGAGGCCAGGTAGTAGCCGGGCTCGCCGCGGGTTGTGCCGATGCCGAAGAAGCGCCCGCTGCCGGTGGCCATGGCGTCACGGAAGTACGGCCGGAAGGACAGGTCTTCGCCCAGAAAACTGTCGGCCCGGCGCCAGTTGCTGGTGGCCACCACGTGGCCTTTGGCGTCGATCACGTAGATCGACAGGGTGCCGGCGCGCTCGTTGAGCTGTTCGAGATAGGCATTGACCTGGGGCGCGAGGTGGGCGCCGTCGGACTGGCGCAGCAGGTCGAGCACGTCGCGCTCCAGGCCCAGGGTGCCGGGCAGGAAGGCGTACTTGCCGATCTCCCGCTCCAGGCTGGCGGAGTACAGGTCGAGCCGATGCAGCCCGGTGGCCTGCAGCTCGGCCAGGCCCAGCTGTTCGGCGAGGCGATGGGCCACGAAGCCGGTCAGGCCCATCAGGGCCAGCATCAGCAGGAAGATCGGCAGGCTGCGCAGGAATCGGCGGGACATGGTGGCAGGCGGGTGGTTGATCCTATGGTAGCAGCGGCGACGCGCAGGCTCAGAGCAGATCGTGGAGCTGCTTGACGATCAGCACCGCCACCACCAGCAGGAAGGCCTTGCGGATGAAGCCCGCGCCGTGGCGCAGCGCCAGGTGGGTGCCGAGCTGGGCGCCGGCGAGGTTGCACACCGCCATCGTCAGCCCCACCGCCCACAGGATTGGCCCGTGGCTGGCGAAGAAGGCGATGGCCGACACGTTGGTGGCGCAGTTGATGACCTTGGCGCTGGCCGAAGCTCGCACGAAATCCATCCCGAAGAGCCGCACGAAGCCGAAGATCAGAAAGCTGCCGGTGCCGGGGCCGAAGAAACCGTCGTAGAGCCCGATCACCAGGCCGAACAGCGCGCCGCGCCAGGCGTCGCCAGGGCGGGGTTCGTGGGTTTCGGTCTGGCCCAGATCCTTGCGCAGGAAGGTGTAGATCGCCACCACCAGCATCATCACTACCACCAGCGGGCGCATCGCCTCGCGGGACAACCACGCCACCACCGCCGCACCGAGCCACGCGCCCACCAGCGCCGCACCGGTGGCCGGCAACACCAGCCGCCACGGGATGCGCACCGCCCGGGCATAGCGCCACAAGGAAGCGCCGGTGCCGGCGATGCTCGACACCTTGTTGGTGCCGAAGAGGGTCGGGATGGCCGTCTGGGGGAAGGACGACAGCAGCACCGGAATCTGGATGAGCCCGCCGCCGCCCACCACGGCATCGACCATGCCGGCGAAGAAGGCTGCGGGAGCGAGGATGAACCAGTCGATAGTCATGATCCGGAAGGGAAAAAAGCCCGGCGCGGGGGAGCGCCGGGCAAGGAGATGGGGCGGATGGGAGGGCCGCCCTCATCAGGGAGGATCGTTGGTCGGTGGGTGGGGAATGGGAAGTGGGAAGTGGGTCGCGCTACGCGCGATGGGTGAAAGCCCACTCCCTACTACCTACTCCCCAATACCCACCTTCCCATCAAGCTGCCAGGGCCGGCACGCTGTCGTCGCCTTCGACCGGCAGGGCCTCTTCGATGTCGGCGAGGGCGGGATCGATCGGGTCGATGGCGCCTTCCCACTTGGCCACCACGGCGGTGGCGATGGCGTTGCCGAGCACGTTGGTCACGGTGCGGCCCATGTCGAGGAAGTGGTCGATGCCCAGCACCAGCAGCAGGCCGGCTTCCGGCAGGCCGAACATCGGCAGCACGGCGGCCACCACCACCAGGGATGCACGCGGCACGCCGGCGATGCCCTTGCTGGAGACCATCAGCACCAGCAGCATGGTGATCTGGGCGCCGAGGGTCAGCGGGATGTCGTAGGCCTGGGCCACGAACAGCGCGGCGAAGGTGGTGTAGATCATCGAGCCATCCAGGTTGAACGAGTAACCCAGGGGCAGCACGAAGCTGGTCACGCGGTTCTTGATGCCGAACTTCTCGAGCTGTTCCATCAGCTTGGGATACACGGATTCGCTGCTGGCGGTGGAGAAGCCCACCAGCATCGGGCCGCGCACCAGCTTGAGCAGGCGGAACACCTCCTTGCCGAGCACCAGGTAGCCGGCGGTGATGAGCACGCACCACAGGGCGGCCAGCGCCACGTAGAAGCTCACCAGCAGCTTGCCGAACACCAGCAGCATGCCCAGGCCCTGGGTGGTGATGGCGCCGGCGACGGCGCCGAACACGCCCACCGGGGCAAAGCGCATCACGTAGTCGGTGACCTTCAGCATCACGTGCACCACTTCTTCCATCGTGCACACCAGGCTGCGGGCGGTCTGGTTGTGCAGGTGGCCGAGGGCCAGCCCGAAGAACACCGCGAAGACCAGGATCTGCAGGATTTCATTGGCCGCCATCGCCTCGAAGATGTTCTTCGGGAAGACGTGGGTGATGAAGTCCTTCAGGTTGAGGGCGCCCGTCTTCAGGTTGGTGGCGGTGCCCACGTCCGGCAGCGGCACGCCCAGGTGGGCGCCCGGCTGCAGCAGGTTGGCGAACACCAGCCCGAGCAGCAGCGAACAGAACGAGGCACCGACGAACCAGCCCAGCGCCTTGGCGCCGATGCGCCCGACGGTCTTGGAGTCGCCCATCCCGGCCAGGCCCGCCACCAGGGTGGCAAACACCAGCGGGGCGATGATCATCTTGATGAGGCGCAGGAAGATGTCGGTGAGGATGCCGAAGTAGCTGGCGATCTCCTTGGCCTGGGCGGGGCTGCCGGCAAACGTGTTGCAGGCGTAGCCAACGATGACGCCGAGCAGCAGGGCGATGCCGATCAGGGTCGTGAGCCGGTTCATTTTCATGATGAATTCCTCGTGGTCGGATGCAGGTGGAGGTCAGGCGGCGCGGGCGGACGCGGTGGGGATCGGTTGCGGACGGGTGAGCACTTCGGGGCGCAGCACCTCGGCGAGCTGGGCGGCGTTCATCAGCCCGCGCTCCAGCACGATCTCGGCAACACCCCGGCCGCTGGCGTGGGCCTCGGCGGCGACTTCGGTGGCGTTGGCGTAACCGATGTACGGGTTGAGGGCAGTGACGATGCCGATGGAGCGGGCCACGCTCTCGCGCAGGGCGTCGCGGTTGGCGGTGATGCCCTCGACGCAGTGGCTTGCCAGCGCGTGGCAGGCGTTGGTGAGGTGCAGCACGCTCTTGAACAGGCTGTGGGCAATGATCGGCTCGAAGGCGTTGAGCTGGAGCTGGCCGGCCTCGGCGGCGAAGGTGACGGTCATGTCGTTGCCGATCACCTCGAAGGCCACCTGATTGACCACTTCCGGGATCACCGGATTGACCTTGCCCGGCATGATCGACGAGCCGGCCTGACGCGGCGGCAGGTTGATCTCGCCGAAGCCCGCGCGGGGGCCGGAGGACAGCAGGCGCAGATCGTTGCAGACCTTGGAGAGCTTGACCGCGACGCGCTTGAGCACGCCGGAGAGCTGCACGAAGCTGCCGCAATCCTGGGTGGCCTCCACCAGATTGGGGGCGGTAACCACCGGGATGCCGCTGATCTCGGCGAGCTTGCGGCACACCAGCGGCGCGTAGTCCGGGTGGGCGTTGATGCCGGTGCCGATGGCGGTGGCGCCGAGGTTGATCTCGCGGATCAGCAGCGCGGCTTCCTGCAGGCGGGCTTCGTCCTCGCCGAGCATCACCGCGTAGGTGGAGAACTCCTGGCCGAGAGTCATCGGCACGGCGTCCTGCAGCTGGGTGCGGCCCATCTTGAGCACGTCGGCAAACTCCACCGCCTTGCGCTCGAAGGCACCCCGCAGGCCAGCCATCGCGTCGATCAGGCGGAAGATGCCCACGTAGGTGGCGAGCTTGAGGGCGGTGGGATACACGTCATTGGTCGATTGACTCATGTTGACGTGCTCGTTGGGGTGCAGCTTCGTGTAATCGCCACGGGCGTGGCCGAGGATCTCCAGCGCGCGGTTGGCGATCACCTCGTTGGCGTTCATGTTCGTCGAGGTGCCGGCACCGCCCTGGATCACATCCACCACGAAGTGCTCGTGGAGGTTGCCGTCGATCACCTCGCGGCAGGCGGCGACGATGGCGTCGGCGCGGGTGGCGTCGAGCAGCCCCAGCTTCTGGTTGGCACGGGCGGCGGCCTGCTTGATCTGGGCCAGCGCGCGGATCAGGTCGGGATAGACGGCGATCGAGATGCCGGTGATGTCGAAGTTCTCGCGGGCCCGCAGGGTGTGCACGCCGAAGTAGGCGTCGGTGGGCACTTCGCGGTCGCCGAGCAGATCGTGTTCGAGGCGGAAGCCGGGGTTGGTCATGGTCGTTGTCTCCTGTTTTATTGGCAGCGCCACTGCGGGCGCCATGCCTAATCCATTGCACGCCCCGTGCCAGCCGGCGGGAGACAACAACACACTGATCGGATTGAAATTTTTATTTAGCCGCGGCGCGCCGGAAACGGATTTCCGGATTTGCGCGGGGAAAGGCGTTCGGAAATCCGAACGATCGGCGGCAGACCACGGGCCTTGCAGGGCGACATCCGTCGCCGGCGGACGCCCCGCCGGGCGGCTGAAGCAGCCAAAACGCAACCGTCCCCTGTAGGGGCGACTTCAGTCGCCCACGGATATCCCGCCCGGGACTTGCGATTGCGGAACGCGCGGATGGGCGACTGAAGTCGCCCCTACAACAGGCCCTACGACAGGCCTTACGACAAGCCCTACGACAGGTTCTGCGACAGGCGCCCACAAAGAAAAACGGCAGCAGCGCATTTCGCGTTGCTGCCGTCGTGGGGGTTGGCTCAGTTCATTCTTCGAGCAGGCTGCGCAGCATCCAGGCGGTCTTCTCGTGGACTTCCAGCCGCTGGGTGAGCAGGTCGGCGGTGGGCTGGTCGTTGGCCTTGTCCACCAGCGGGAACAGGCCCCGGGCGGTGCGGGCGGTGGCTTCCTGGGCGGCCACCAGCAGGCGCACCATCTCCAGCGCGGCGGGCACGCCTTCGGGCTCGTCGATGCTGGTGAGCTCGCTGAACAGCTTGCCGGTGCCCGGCGCCGGGTGGCCGAGGGCGCGGATGCGCTCGGCGATCACGTCCAGCGCGTTCCACTGCTCGGTGTACTGGCCCATGAACATCAGGTGCAGGGTGTTGAACATCGGCCCCTTCACGTTCCAGTGGAAGTTGTGGGTCATCAGGTAGAGGTTGAAGCTGTCGGCCAGGAGGCGCGACAGGCCGGCGGCGATCTCGGCCCGGTCGTCGGCGCTGATGCCGATGTCCATCACGGGGCCGGCGGATTTGGTGGCTTTCTTTTTCATGGTCGTCTCCTTGTCGGTCGTTCGTCGTCGATGGAAGAAGTATCGGCCGGGCCGGCGGCTGCGTCCAATTGTCATGTTCGCTGATGGCGATTGGAAAAACCAATCGTCACCAGCCGGGGCCCATCAGCCCATCGCCGTATCGAGGAACATCATCACCGCAAAGCCCGCCATCAGCCCGAGGGTGGCGGAGGTCTGGTGGCCGTTGCGGTGGGTTTCGGGGATCACCTCGTGGGACACCACGAAGATCATCGCCCCGGCCGCGAGGCCCAGCCCGATCGGGTAGGCCAGCGCCAGCCCGCCGGCGATGCCGGCGCCGAACAGCGCGCCCAGCGGCTCCATCAGGCCTGACGCACCGGCCATCAGCACCGCCGGCCAGGCCCCCACGCCGGCGGCGCGCAGGGCCATCACCACGGCAAGGCCTTCGGGGATGTCCTGGATCGCGATGGCGCTGGTGAGGGGCAGGCCCACATTCATGTCGCCCTGGGCGAAGCTAACCCCGATGGCCATGCCCTCGGGCAGGTTGTGCAGGGTGATCGCCAGCACGAAAAGCCACACCTTGCCCACCCGGTCGCAGCCCGGGCCGCAGGGGCCAGTGCTCTCGTGGGCGTGGGGCGTGAAGCGGTCGAGGCCCAGCATCAGCAGCACGCCCAGCGCCATGCCGGCGGTCACCGTGAGCGCGCCCATCGCGCCGCTGCCGGTCATCTCCTTCGCGGCCGCAAGGCCGGGGAGGATCAGCGAGAAGGAGCTGGCGGCCAGCATCATCCCCGCCGCAAAGCCCAGCAGGCTGTCCTCGGCCCGGGCCGACAGCTTGCGCAGGGTGATCCCCGCCAGCGCGCCCAGGGCCGTGGCGCCAAAGCCGGCCAGCCCACCCAGCATCGCCAGCCGCAGCGGCTCGCCCCCGCCGGCGATGCCGTCGTACACGCCACTTGCCAGCAGCATCAGCACCGCGGCCAGCGACAGCAGCAGCCCGCCGGTCATCCACGGATGCTGGCGGGCCTGGATGCGCCAGGCGTCCCGCCAGGCCAGGCCCGCCATCTCGCCGCCGGCCAGGGCAAGGCCGGCGGCGCTGTTGTTATCGTTCATCGTTCCTCCCGGGCGGCGGCCGGATCAGCCCACGAGGCTGCGGGCCACTTCGGCAAGCCACAAGGCCGCGCCGATGGCGACGATGACCGAGCCGATCACGAAGCGCACGCGATGATCATGGGCGTTGGCGTGGGCGGCATGGCTGGCGTAACGGATGGTTTTCATGGCATTCACCTCCTCGGTCTTGATGATTGCATTCTTGCCGCCGGCGCCGGGCAAGTCCAATTGCCAATATTCCTGCTGGCGATAGGGTTGATTGATCGCTCCTCAGCCAAAGCGCACGCCCTGGGCCAGGGGCAGGCTGCCCGAGTGGTTGATGGTGCTGGTGGCCCGGCGCATGTAGTTGCGCCAGGCATCCGAGCCCGCCTCGCGGCCGCCGCCGGTCTCCTTCTCGCCGCCAAAGGCGCCGCCGATCTCGGCGCCCGAGGGCCCGATGTTCACGTTGGCGATGCCGCAGTCGCTCCCCGCCGCACCGAGAAACTGCTCGGCCTCGCGCAGGTCGGTGGTGAAGATCGACGACGCCAGCCCCTGGGGCACACCGTTGTGCAGAGCGATCGCCTCGTCGAAGCTGCGGTAGCGCAGGGCGTACAAGATGGGGCTGAAGGTCTCGCGGCGCACCAGCGCGCTCTGGCCCGGCATCTCCACCAGCGCCGGGCGCACGTAGCAGCCGTCGGGGCAGCCGGGCACCGCCACCGTGTCGCCGCCCTCCACCCGGCCGCCTTCGGCCTGGGCCTGGGCCAGCGCCACCCGGTGGGCGTCCAGCGCCGCCTCGTCGATGAGCGGGCCGACCAGCGTGGCGTCGTCCAGCGGGTGCCCCACCTTCAGGCCCGCCAGCGCGTCCGCCACCCGCGGCAGCAGGGTGGGCGCGATGGATTCATGCACGATCAGCCGGCGCAGCGTGGTGCAGCGCTGGCCCGCCGTGCCGGCCGCCGAGAAGACGATCGCCCGCAGGGCCAGATCCGGATCGGCCGACGGGGTGACGATCATCCCGTTATTGCCCCCCAGCTCCAGCAGGCAGCGCCCGAAGCGGGCCGCCACCCGCGGCGCCAGCGCCCGGCCCATGACCGTCGAGCCGGTGGCGGACAGCAGCGCCAAGTCCGGGTGATCGGCCAGCGCCAGCCCGGTGGCGGCCGGCCCCACCAGCACCTGGCTGAGCCCCGGCGGCACGTCGCCCGCCTCGGCCATCGCCGCCAGCAGCAGGCTCTGGCAGGCCAGCGCGGTGAGCGGCGTGCGGGACGACGGCTTCCAGATCACCGCGTTGCCGCACACCAGCGCCAGGGTTGCATTCCAGGCCCACACCGCGGCCGGAAAGTTGAACGCGGTGATCACCCCGCACACCCCCAGCGGGTGCCAGCTTTCCATCATCCGGTGGCCCGGCCGCTCGCTGGCGATGGTGAGCCCGTAAAGCTGGCGCGACAGCCCGACCGCAAAGTCGCACATGTCGATCATCTCCTGCACCTCACCCAGCCCCTCGGCCACGATCTTGCCGCTCTCGATGCTCACCAGCCGCGCCAGCAGCGGCTTGTGCCGGCGCAGCAGCAGGCCGAAGCGGCGCACCACCTCGCCCCGCCGGGGGGCCGGCTCCAGCCGCCAGCGCAGGAAGGCCGCGCGCGCCCGGGCCACCGCGCCGGGCACATCGTCGGCCCGCATGGCCGCGCCGATCCGGCTGCCGTCGATGGGCGAGCGGGCCACCCAATCCCCCGCCGCCGGCGCCGGCTGCCCGAGGGCATCGAAGATGGCGGCAACTTCCGATGAAAGCAGTGGTGCGCCCATGGCAGACTCCTTGTCCGGCGGTCATGGCCGTTGGACACGCGGCCCGCCGCAACAATCCGCAGCCGGCGCGAATTCCATCGCAAGATGCGGAGTGCAGGCGCCGCCAAGCCGGTCTACAGTTCGAGCACCCAAGCCGGAGCCACCCCATGAAACCCGCCACCGCCAGCCCGATCACCGCCGACCCACGCTGGGCCCGCGTCCTCGCCCGCGACGCGGCCGCCGACGGCAGCTTCTTCTACGCCGTGAGCACCACCGGCGTGTTCTGCCGCCCCAGCTGCGGCGCCCGCACGCCCCGGCCCGAACACGTGCGCTTCTACCCCACCGCGGCGGAAGCCCAAGCCGCCGGCTACCGCCCCTGCAAGCGCTGCCGGCCGTGCGACCCGCCCCTGGCCGAACGCCACGCCGCCCTCGTCGCCGATCTGTGCCGGCGCATCGACGCCGCCGACACCCCGCCCCGCCTCGCCGATCTGGCCGACGCCGCCGGCCTCACGCCCCACCACCTGCAGCGCGTCTTCAAGGCCGTCACCGGCCTCAGCCCCCGGGCGTGGTTCGACGCCAGCCGGGCACGCCGCCTGCAGGCCGGGCTCGCCGACAGCTCCAGCGTCACGGATGCCCTCCTCGACGCCGGCTACCCCGCCGCCAGCCGCTTCTACACCCAGGCCGACGCCGTGCTCGGCATGACGCCCAGCACCTGGCGCAAGGGCGGCGCCGGCACCGACATCCGCTTCGGGGTCGGCCAGTGCAGCCTGGGCGCGATCCTCGTCGCCGCCACGCCCCGCGGCCTGTGCGCCGTTGCGATGGGCGACGATCCGGCCCAGCTTGCGGCCGATCTGGAAGCGCGCTTCCCCCGCGCCCGGCTGATCCCCGGCGACGCCGATTTCGAGCAGTGGATGGCCAAGGTGATCGGCTTCGTCGAAGCCCCGCGCACCGGCCTCGACCTGCCGCTCGACCTTGCCGGCACCGCCTTCCAGCTGCGCGTGTGGCAGGCCCTGCGGGCGATCCCGCCAGGCAGCACCCTCAGCTACACCCAGCTCGCCGAGCGCCTCGGCCTGCCCAAAGCCGTGCGCGCCGTGGCCGGCGCCTGCGCCGCCAACCCGGTGGCGGTCGCCATCCCCTGCCACCGGGTGGTGCGCCTGGGCGGCGCCCTCGCCGGCTACCGCTGGGGCCTCGAACGCAAGCGCGCCCTCCTCGACCGGGAGGCCGCTTCATGACCACCGCCAGCCTCTTCGACGACCTCGCCGCGCCCGCCGACATCCCCATCGACCCCGGCGCCGTGCTCCTGCCCGGCTTTGCCCTGGCCGACGCCCCGGCCCTCCTCGCCGCCATCGACGCGGTAGCCGCCGCAGCCCCCTTCCGCCACATGGTCACGCCCGGCGGCTTTCCCATGTCGGTGGGCACCACCAGCTGCGGCGCGCTTGGCTGGATCACCGACCGCCGCGGCTACCGCTATTCAAGCGCCGACCCGGACACGAATCGCCCCTGGCCCGCGATGCCGCCGCTGCTCCTGCGCCTGGCCTTTGACGCTGCCGCCCGCGCCGGCTTTGCCAACTTCACCCCCGACGCCTGCCTCATCAACCGCTACGCCCCCGGCGCCAGGATGACCCTGCACCAGGACAAGGACGAGCGCGACTTCACCCAGCCCATCGTCTCCGTCTCCCTCGGCCTGCCGGCCACCTTCTTGTGGGGCGGCGACGCCCGCGGCGACAAGGCCCGGCGCATCCCGCTCCAGCACGGCGACGTGTTCGTGTGGGGCGGCCCGGCGCGGCTGCGCTTCCACGGCATCGCCCCGCTGAAAGACGGCGAACACCCTGCCACCGGCGCCTTCCGCATCAACCTCACCTTCCGCCGGGCCCGATGAGCGCCGCCGTCCTCGAAGCCCCGTTTCACAACTTGTCGTAATAGAGAGCGGTGTGTATTTTTTGCGCTCGCCTAAATGGGCTGAAATTGAAATGAGCAACGAATGAATCCAAGTATTTACAGCGTTTGGGGTGCAGGCGCCGCATTTTTGGTGGCATGGCTGACAGCGCATCTGCTCCTGCCGAGATGGCATGGCCCCCTTCCCGAAGACGGGCGCTTGGCCACCATCGACGGCTTGCGTGGTTTTCTTGCCTTTTCGGTCTATCTCCATCACAGCGTGATTTGGTTCGTATTTCTGCGCTCTGGAGAATGGGTTTCTCCAGAATCCAGTCTGTTTCGTCATTTCGGCGACAGCGCGGTGGCCCTGTTTTTCATGATCACGGCGTTCCTGTTCACTTCGAAAGTGCTGAACTCGAATATCGTTGGCATCAACTGGAAGCGCCTACTCGTCGGGCGGCTGATGCGCCTGTTCCCGATGTATGCGGTAGCGGTCGCCCTGATGTGGGGCATCGCATGGCACCTCACGGATTGGGAACGTCATGTGCCGATAGGGACTTTACTCAAGCAATTTCTTGGGTGGACGATGTTCACGATCCGCGGCGCCAGCCCGGTCAACGATTGGGATGGAGCGTACCTGTTGATGGCTGGAGTCACCTGGTCGTTGCCGTACGAGTGGTGGTTCTATCTGTCCCTGCCAGCCTTGGCCTGGATATCCCGACGCCGCGTGGCGGCGGGTTGGCTGGCCTTCGGGGTGCTGAACGCACTGCTTTTCAAGGCCGGCTGGAGACTGGACGGGATACGCCTGCTGCCATTCGTTGGTGGCATTGCGAGCGCGGTAGTGACGCGCTACGGGGGCTTTCGCGCGCTGGCATCCCGCCGATGGGCTGGGCTGGGGGTGGTGGGTTGCCTGGCCGCGGTGGTTGCTTTGACGCAGACGGCCTACACCCCCGTGGCCGCAGCGCTGCTTTCGATCGCATTCGCGTTGATTGCCGGTGGCAATGACATCTTCGGACTGTTGTCCTGCGCCGCCTCGCGCATGCTGGGCGAAGTCACGTACAGCCTTTATCTCGTGCATGGCTTGCTGCTGGCGGTCACCTTCCATTTTGTCGTGGGACTGGAACGGGCGGCAGCGTGGACGCCGCTTCAACACTGGGGCCTGATTCTCGGACTCACGGTACCGCTGGTGATTTGCAGTTACGCCGGTTTTCGATGGGTCGAACTACCGGGGCAAAGGTTTGCTCCCCGAACCTATCAATGGCTTCACGAATGGAGGCGATCCACCGGGCGAGCTACCACCTGAAACCGAGGCCACGTTGGACCCTGTAACCTTCTTCGGCGCCGCGGCCAGACGGGCGCCGGCGTCGTAGGCCCCATCACACCCGGCGCGTGGTGCGCCCTTGACCGACCCGTTGCATCAGGGCTGCGAGATGACCACTTTGCACTTATCCCTCCCCGCCGACTTCCGCCCCGCCGATTTCCTCGCCTTCCACGGCCGCGACGCCCGGCAGGTGGCCGAGCGCATCACCGGCAACCGCATCGAGAAAGGCATCCTGTGGCACGGCCACCCGGCCCGCCTCACGCTCGATCTGAACCCGGGCGAGGCCGAAGTTCGGCTCGACGTGGACGGCCCCGTGCCCGAGCCCGCCGCAGTCGCCACCCTCGCCCGCCACCTGCTGGGCACAGGCCAGCCCGTCGCCGAGCTCGCCGCCGCCCACCGGGATCACCCGCAACTCGGCCCCCTCCTCGCCCGCCTCCCCGGCCTGCGCGTGCCCCAGGCCGCCACGCCCTTCGAAGCCCTCAGCTGGGCCATCACCGGCCAGCAGATCAGCCTCGCCGCAGCGGTAAGCATCCGCCGCCGGCTGATCGAAACGACCAACGAAGCCGCCGGCACGCGCCATTCCAGCGGCCTCGCCTGCTACCCCGACGCCGCCACCCTCGCCCGCCTCGACGAACCCACCCTGCGCACCGCCGGCTACTCCGCCACCAAGGCCGCCACCCTCCTCAACGTCGCCCGCCTCACCGCCGACGGCCACCTGCCGCTGGACCACTGGCTGCACACCCGCACCCCCGCCACCGAAATCCACGCCGCCCTCGCCCAGCTCCGCGGCATCGGCCCGTGGACCATCGACTACACCCTGCTCCGCGGCTTCGCCCAGATGGACGGCTCCCTCCACGGCGACGTGGCCGTCCGCCGCAAACTCCAGGCCCTCCTCGGCCACGACACCCCGCCCACGCCCAAGGAAACCCAAGCCTGGCTCGCCCAGTTCGCCCCCTGGCGGGCACTGGTCGCGGCGCTGCTGTGGGCAAGCTGAAAGGCACCGGCCTGTCCCCCGGACGTAGGTCGGGTTAGCCCACCGGGCGTAACCCGACACCACAACGCCATCCCACGCGGCCGGGACGACACGAGCGAAGACTGCCGAGCGCGGGAAAAGATGCCGGTGGAAACGATGACACCGCATCGCCGTGCCTGGATGTCGGGTTACGCCCTACGGGCTAATCCGACCTACGAACTGCGCCGGACATCCCCGCCCGTTGCTCCTCTGCTCGGCGGCTCAGACAGGCTGTTGCCGAGCACCGAGCCCTTACACGCCGCGTCGGGGGTCACATGACGCGAACTATCTGTAGGGGCGACTTCAGTCGCCCGCGGACTCCCAGCCACCGCCCCGTCATTCCTGCGCTATGCTCCCGGCAAACCATCGCGCAACCGCCCGACCGATGAAAACCGCTCGCCACCTCCTCGCCGCCGCCCTTGTCGCCCTCACCCTCGCCAGCCCCGCCGGCGCCGAAGACAAGACCGTCCCCGAATCCGACTTCAACGCCTACAAGGAACTCGCCCAGGTCAAGCTGGACGCGGCGAAGGAGAGCCTGCAGAAGGACGTCGCCGCGCTGGGCACGCGGGTGGATAACCAGGACAAACGGATCGACCAGCAGGGGAACCGGATCGGGGATGTGAGCATCTGGCTCACCGGCTTCTCGGCGCTCATCAGCGTGGCCGCTTTCGCCTTCGGTCTGTTCGGCTACGTTTCCGTGACGAAGCGCGCCAAAGAGGAAGCACAGAAGGAAGCCCACAAGGCAACGGCAGACTGGCTTGCTACTCGTGGAGCAGAACTCCAGCGCCGCATCGATGACGCAGAGCAAGCCACACAGATAGCGCAACAGATGATTGCCACGCTGAACGCCGAATTTGCCGATCAGCAAGAACAAATTCGAGCCGTCGCAAAAGCCGAGCAGGAGCGCTTGAAGGCCGAGGCCGACGAAGCCATGCGACTGATAGGAGAGCGGATGGGCAAGCCGGACTCCGTGGCGGCCCCGATATCCCCCGACCTGCTCGCCGCGCTCGAACGTTCTTCCGCCGCCCTGAACCAGAAGGGCGAAAGCGAATACACCTTCGACGACTGGAACCGCCGCGGCTACGCTGCCTACGGAGAAGGCGAGAAGGCCAAAGCAGCCGAAGCCTGGCGAAAGGCCGCCGACATGCCGGACGCGCTGGCAGTGGCCGCAGCAGGAGCACTTTTCAACGCGGGG
The DNA here is from genome assembly GCA_023150095.1 of Zoogloea sp. Lineage (GTDB taxonomy): Bacteria > Pseudomonadota > Gammaproteobacteria > Burkholderiales > Rhodocyclaceae > Zoogloea. The sequence continues at coordinate 17,388 of JAKLLO010000004.1, forward strand.
GTCGCCCTCGGAGACACCGACGAGGCCATCGCCGCCTACGAGCTCATCGAGACCCGCTTCGACAACGATACCGCCCCCGCCGTGCGCGAGCAGGTGGCAAAAGCGCTCGTCAACAAGGGCGTCGCCCTCGGACAACTCGGACGCACCGACGAGGAAATCGCCGCCTACGATCTCGTCGAGGCCCGATACGCCAACGACACCGCCCCCACCTTGCGCGAGTCGGTGGCTTACGCACGAAACAGCAAAGGCTTCACGCTGCTGTGCCGGGCCAAGATGGATTGGGCCAATGTGGCCCAACGGCAAGCCGACCTGAACATGGCAACCCGCCTGTTCGAGCAGGCGGAAAGCGAGCATCCGGGCAAGCCGATCGTCCTCGGCAACCGCGCCTACTGTGCCCACCTGCGCGGGGAGCCGGTCGAGATCGTCCGCCCGCTGCTGGCACGGGCACTGAAGAACGGCGGCGAGCGGCTCTACAAGCTGTCCCTCGGAGACCTCGCCAGTCAACCGGTGCCGGAGGATGCGGCGTACCGCGCCTTGCTCGACGAAGTGTGGGCGGAAGTACGAGGGGAAGACCCGCCGGAGGCGGCACCTGTCGCCGCCTGAGCGTCGCTATCGGCCAGCCACGCACAGAAAAACCCCTCCGAGCTCCAGCTTGATTGCCCAGCCGCCTATTTCCTGCCCCTTCCGACTTCAATTTAATGCCTCGACGGCATTTATTAATTGCTCGCAGCTTTTTCCAAAAATACCTCCGGGCAATTAATTAATCCCGAATCCGGGCAGCCTCTGGCCGATTCTGGATTAATTGATTGCCGACGGCCTCTCGTTAATTGCGACTTGGCCGGAGGCCTGCGTGAAAACGGAAATTTCCTGCAGGTTTTCGGGATTATTTAATTCCGTGGCGGGATTTTCCTCGGGCGGATCGGCCGAGGGCTGGACGGGTTCTGGAAAAAGCTGGAACTGTTCGAGATCAAGCTGCACGGATTCGGCGCAGGGCTCGGTCGATGGGGGATTTGTCTGGACGGATGTCCGATCTTGCTGGCCTGTTCGGGCGTGGGGCTGCGGGGGCGCGGAGCTTTGCCGGGGCTGATGGGGGTTTTGTTGGCATCCGACAGGCCGGCTTGGCACAGGGGGCACCCGGCCACCGCGGGGCAGCCGGGTTTGCAGCCGGTCAGAACACCTTCATCAGCCGCAGATTGACCCGAAGGTCTTCCCGCACGCCGTTTTCCACCGCCAGATCGCGGCCGGCGGAGCCGAGTAGCTGCCAGCCGGGGGCGAAGAAGTGCCCGGCGCCGACCAGGGCGCGGGTGCGGCGCTGGCGGTCGTTCTGGCGGGCGCCGTCCACCTCGGTCTCGCCGCCGGCCAGTTGCGACAGCGTGAGGTGAAGGCTGGTGGTGGGGGCGACGTGGTAGCGCAGGTGGGCCTGGGCTTCCCACATGGGTCGCTGGCTGAGGGTGCGGCGGTCGGTGCCGAAGTGGGTGTTGTCGCCAAACCACTGCATGTCGCCCACGAGGTCGAGGGTGAATTTGTCGCCCAGGGGCACCACGGCGGCGGCCTGCAGCGCGAACTTCCAGCGGTTCTCGCCGAAGGGGTTGAGGGCCCGCTGCGGGTCGTACTTGCCGGTGGGCAGCCACAGCCACGGGGTGATGCCGAAGGAGCGCCGGGCGGGGTCGTCCTTGAGCAGGAAAATGGTGGAGGCGAGGATCAGGTCGCCCACGCCATTGGCCACGTCCAGCCCGCCCAGGTCGCCGCCGGTGCGCACCTGGCCGAAGGGCAGCAGGAACTGCGGGGCGACGGTGACGCCGCCCACATCCACGTATTTCACGCCCCGCGCGATGCCCACGTCCACGTCGAGATCGGCATTGCCGGACACCTTGTGCCCGCCGGAATACAGGGATTTGCCCGACGCGTGCTGGTAGTAGAGCAGCGCGAGTCCGGTGCCGGGCGGCAGGTAGGTGTAGTCGCCGGGGTCGACGGCGACCGCGTGGGAAACGCGGGGCAGCGTGGCGGCGATCAGGCTGGCGGCGAGTAGCGCGCCGATGGGCCGCCGCCGGGCGGGGGCGTGGCAGAGGGATGCGTTCATGGGGATCTCCTTTGATGTGGGGTTGGGCGGCCGGATGTGCCCGGCCGTTTCTTCTTGATCGCACGAGACCCGGGCGCCTTCCGCCAGCCCTTTCCGCAACCTCGCCGGCATGCCATCGATCTTGTGCCGGGCCGATTCTAATCACGCAAAAACAGGGGTTTGCGCCGCGCGGGCGGCTAAATCGGGCGATTTCCCGTTTCGTTCAAAAGATCGCCAAGGATCGACAAGATCACCAGCCGGCCCAGCCCCTAGATTGTCTCCACGGCAGCGGCAGTCGCGGCTTTGCCCCCGACACCGCACCGCTTCCAGCGGCTTTCCCCCTCCCGGGGCCGGCCACACCACAAGAAAGTGAAGGAGACAAGATGAGCACGAATAGCCCCCAGCCGACCCGCACCCCCGCCGCCACCGACGAGGTGACGCACCTGGACGCCCTCATCATTGGCGCCGGCGTTGCCGGGCTGTATCAGCTGCACCGCCTGCGGGAGATGGGCATGAAGGTGCGCGCCTATGAAACCGGCACCGGCGTTGGCGGCACCTGGTACTGGAACCGCTACCCCGGCGCGCGCTTCGATTCCCAGGCCGAGATCTACCAGTACTGGTTCTCGGAGGAGCTGTACAAATCCTGGCAGCCCTCCGAGCGCTTTCCGGCCCAGCCCGAGACCGAGCGCTGGCTCAACTACGTGGCCGACACCCTCGACCTGAAGAAGGACATCCAGTTCAGCACCCGGATCGCCTCGGCCCATTTCGACGAGGCCAACGACCTGTGGCGGATCGAGACCGCCGCCGGCGAGAAGATCACCGCCCAGTTCCTGATCGCCTGCTGCGGCATGCTGTCGGCGCCGCTGTCCGACCGCTTCCCGGGCCAGGCCAGCTTCAAGGGCCAGATCTTCCACACCGGCCTGTGGCCGAAGGAGCCGGTGGACCTGAAGGGCAAGCGCGTGGCGGTGGTGGGCACCGGCGCGACGGGCATCCAGGTGATCCAGACCATCGCGCCGGAGGTGGGCTCGATGAAGGTCTTCGTGCGCACGCCCCAGTACGTGATCCCCATGCGCAACCCCAAGTATTCCGGGGCGGACTGGGAGAAGTGGGGCTCGCGCTTCCATGAACTCAAGGCCCGCGTGCGCAGCACCTTCGCCGGCTTCGACTACGACTTCGACGCCGGCCCGTGGGCCGAGAAGACGCCGGAAGAGCGCACCGCGGTGCTGGAGAAGCTGTGGGAGGACGGCTCCCTCGCCCTGTGGCTGGCGTCCTTCCCCGAGATGTTCTTCGACGAGGAAGTGAGCGAGGAGGTGTCGGTGTTCGTCCGCGCCAAGATGCGCGAGCGCCTCCAGCACAACCCCGAACTGTGCGACCTGCTGATCCCCACCGAATACGGCTTTGGCACCCACCGCGTGCCGCTGGAGAACAAGTATCTGGAGGTGTACCTGCAGCCCAACGTGACCGCCGTGGACTGCCGCACGGTGCCCATCGAGCGCGTGGTGCCCGAGGGCATCCAGACCGCCGACGGGGTGATCCATGAAGCGGACGTGATCATCCTCGCGGTGGGCTTCGACGCAGGCTCCGGCGCCCTCACCCGGATCGACATCCGCGGCCGCGACGGGCGCTCCCTGAAGGCCGAATGGGGCCAGGAGATCCGCACCGCGATGGGCCTGCAGGTGCACGGCTACCCCAACCTGTTCACCACCGGCGCACCGCTCGCCCCGTCCGCCGCCCTGTGCAACATGACCACCTGCCTGCAACAACAGGTGGACTGGATCACCGACTGCATCGACTACGCCCGCCGCAACGGCAAGAAGGTGGTCGAGGCCACCGAATCGCTGCAGGACGAATGGGTCCAGCACCACGACGAGACCGCCGCCAAGACCCTGGTGGTCAAGACCGACTCCTGGTACATGGGCTCCAATGTGGAAGGCAAGCCCCGGCGGCTGATCTCGTACATCGGCGGGGTGGGTACCTACAATCAGAAGTGCGACCAGCTGGCGAGCCAGGGCTACCCCGGCTTCGAGATGCGCTGAGCCAACCGGAAAGGACATCCACCATGAACCGACTTTCCGGCAAGGCCGCCGTCATCACCGGCGGCGGCAACGGCCTGGGCGCAGCGATCGCCCAGCGCATGGCTGACGAGGGCGCCGCCATTGCGGTGCTCGACCGCGACCCGAACGGCCGCGCGGTGGCCGAACGCATCGCCGCGGGCGGCGGGCGGGCGCTCTTCGTGCAGACCGACGTCACCGACGAAGCCCAGGTCAGCGCCGCCATGCGCGCCACCTTCGAAGCCTTCGGGCGCCTCGACGTGCTGGTGAACAACGCCGGCATCGAAGGCGAGAACGTGCCCACCGACCGCCTCTCCCTGGCCGAGTGGAACCGCGTGATGGCCGTCGATGCGACCGCCGTCTTCCTCTGCACCAAGCACGTCATCCCCTACCTGCGCCAGGCGGGCGGCGGCTCGGTGATCAACATCTCGTCGATCTACGGCATCGTCGGGGGCGGCGACATCCCGCCCTACCACGCGGCCAAGGGCGCCGTACGCTGCATGAGCAAGAACGACGCGCTCACCTACGCCAGCGAGCGCATCCGGGTGAACTCGATCCATCCGGGCTTCATCTTCACGGCGCTGGTGGACCGCTACGTGCACGACGCCGGCCTGGAGCGCAGCGCCGCCAAGGCCAGCCTCGACGCCCTGCATCCGCTGGGCGGCACCGGCACCCCGGACGACATCGCCTGGGGCGCGGTCTACCTGGCGTCGGACGAGTCGCGCTGGGTGACCGGCGCCGAGCTGGTCATCGACGGCGGCTACACCGCGCGCTGAGCCCCCACCCCGCACCACCGGCCGCCCCGCGCGGCCGGCACCCACCGGAGGAAATCGACATGAACAACTATTACAGCCAGGACAACCACGGTCCGTTCAAGACCATCAACATCGGCACGCTGGAGCTGGAGGAAGGCGGCGTGCTGCCCGACTGCACCCTCGCCGTGGCCACCCACGGCACCCTCAACGCCGCCCGGGACAACGCGATCCTGGTGCCCACCTGGTATTCCGGCACCAGCAAGATCATGGAGCAGGTGTACATCGGCCCGGGCCACGCCCTCGACCCGACGCGCTACTTCATCATCGTGGTGAACCAGATCGGCAGCGGCCTGTCCCTGTCGCCGAGCAACGCGCCCGCGGCGATTGCCGGGCCGAACTTTCCGAAGGTGCGCATCGGCGACGACGTGCGCGCCCAGCACCGGCTGCTCACCGAACACTTCGGCATCCAGCGCCTGGCGCTGGTGGTGGGCGGCTCGATGGGCGCCCAGCAGACCTACGAATGGGCGGTGCGCTACCCGGACATGGTCGAGCGCGCCGCGCCCATCGCCGGCACCGCCTGCAACACCGAGCACGACTTCGTGTTCGCCGAAACCCTGATCGAGGCGATCACCTCCGACCCGGGTTTCCGCAACGGCGACTATTCATCGGCGGCCGAGGTGGCGGCGGGCCTCAAACGCCACGCCAAGCTGTGGACGGTGATGGGCTGGAGCACGGAGTTCTTCCGCTGCGGGCGCCACCGGGTGCTCGGCTTCGAGTCGATGCAGGCCTTCGTGGATCAGTTCATGACCGGCTACTTCGGGCCGATGGACCCGAACAACCTGCTCGCCATGGCCTGGAAGTGGCAGCGCGGCGACGTGAGCCGCCACACCGGCGGCAACCTGGCCGAAGCCCTGGGCCGCATCAAGGCTAAAACCTATGTGATGCCGATCAGCCACGACATGTTCTTTCCGCCCAGCGACTGCGTGGCCGAACAGCAGCTGATCCCGAACAGCGAGTTCCGTCCCGTGAGCAGCATTGACGGCCACCTCGCCCTGTTCGGCACCGACGCCCACGCCATCGCCGAAATGGACAGCCATCTGCGGGAACTCCTCGCCAGCTAGAACCGCCTCCGAAAGGTGTCGTCGTCCTTCAGCAGGGACGATGACGACACCGGCGCTCCCCGCGGGTGCCTTTGCGGCGCATCAGGGCAACCTGATGCGCCATTTTTTGCGTGGAGCTGCGTGGGTTAGGGTTTGGGTGAACGCGGGGCCCGGACGTTGCGTCAGGCGCCGCCGTCCTTCTTCAGCCGGGCCGGCGTGGTGCCCAGCCGCGCCCGCATCACGCGGGTCATGTGGGCCTGGTCGGCAAAGCCGCACATGGCTGCCACCTCCTTGATGGCCAGCCCGCGGGTGGCGAGCAGGCGCGCGGCCCGCTCGACCCGCCGCATCATCACGAACTCGTAGGGCGAACAGCCCATCGAGGCGCGGAAGTGCTTGGTGAAGGTCCAGATCCCGAGCCCGAGGGTCTCGGCCATCTGCTCGATGGTGATGCCTTCGTGCAGATGGGATTCGACGAACTCCTCGAGCCGCCGCACCCGGCTGGGCGACAGCGGGCCGGCGGGCATCTCGTCGCGGAAGGTGAAGCGCGCGTACTTGCGGAACAGATGCACCGCCAGCTGGATCGACAGCGCCTCCACGTAGAGGCTGCCGCCCAGCCCGCGCTGGCGCGCCTCGAGGGTGATTGAATCGACGATCTGCGTGACCACCGGGTCCTGCCCCTGCAGCACGTCGTGCAGCCGCACCTCGGCCACGCTGCGCTCGGTGACGTCGGAGGCCACCCGGGCCATCAGGGCTTCGGAGAGATAGGTGTGGGAGACCTCGATACACTGGGTCCAGTGCCAATGGGACGACTCGGAGCGGGTGAGCAGCGAGAAATCGCCGGGCGTGCAGCGCTTGCGGCTCCAGCGCCCCTCGACGCAGCGGTCCATCGGCGTGACGCCCGCGTGGTAGCGCACCACCATGAAGTGATCCATCGGCGGGATCGGCACGTCGAGCCCGGTGTAGCGGTAGGCCCGGTGCCCGACGTTCTTCCAGCCCAGACCGTCGCTCGACGAGGTGATCCGGCCTGGCACCCAGGTGGGCAAGTCCCGCGGAGAAATCAGGTTAGCCATCGCGCGATTGCTTCAATAACGAAACCGGAGAGCCAGGGGAATGGGTTCAGGGGCTGCGCCCTGGAGTTGCAATCATACAAATATTATTTAAATGACTGAATAAAATTAAGTGATTGCGACGCACGCGGGGCGACAGGCCGCGGGGCGCAGCCGCAGGGCCTTGGCAGGCTGGCAGATGAAGCGGGGTCGAAGGGGAGCGGGCCGCCGGAGGGCACCGGCGGGGGGGGTGGACTGAGGGGGGGGTGGGCGACTGAAGTCGCCCCTACGGTCGCCCCTACAGAAGGCCGACCTTGACCATCTTGCGGCGCAGGAAGGCGATCTGGGTTTGCAGCGACAGGCCTTTCGGGCACACGTCGTGGCAGCCAAGGAGGCTCATGCAGCCGAACACCCCGGTGTCGTCGCCGATGAGTTCATAGAAGTCGTCGTCGCTGCGGGTGTCCCGCGGGTCGAGGCGGAAGCGGGCGATCTTGTTGAGGCCGACGGCGCCCACGAAGTCGGGGCGCATCTGCGCCGTGCCGCAGCCGGCGATGCAGCAGCCGCATTCGATGCAGCGGTCGAGCTCGTAGATGGCTTCGGCGAGGGCCGGGTCCATCCGGGCCTCTACCGCCGTGAGGGCGGTTTCTTCCTGGCTGTGGATCCAGGTTTCGAGGCGTTCGGCGGTGCCGCGCATCCACTTGCCGGTGTTCACCGACAGATCGCCGATCAGCTCGAACACCGGCAGCGGGGCCAGGGTGATGAGGGGGTCGAGATCGCGGGTGAGGCAGCGGCACGCCAGGGTGGGCTTGCCGTTGACGAGCATGGCGCAGCTGCCGCAGATGCCGGCGCGGCACACGAAGTCGAACTGCAGCGAGGGGTCGAGGCGCTCGCGGACTTCGCCCAGGGCGAGGAAGAGGGTCATGCCCTCGGCCTCTTCGACGAGGAAATCCTGCCAGTGGGGGGCGATGCCCTCGCCCGGGCTGCTGCGCAGGATGCGCAGGGTGAGGCTGCGGGGGGCGGTCATGGCGGGGCCTTTCGCGGGGGCGGGCTCAGTGGCCGCCGCGCACGGGGATGCGCATGCCGTCCCAGCCTTCGGCGTGGATGCCGGGGGCCACGGCAATGTCGCGGCCCAGATCACGGACGAAGGCGGTGCACGGCACGCCGGGCACGCCGTTGATGGTGACGCTGCAGGTGTTGCAGGCGCCGGAGTGGCACATGAAGCCGTCGGCCCAGGTGGGCGGCAGCGCGCCCTTGGCCTGCTTGATGGCGCCCAGCAGGGTCATGTCGGGGGTTTCGACGATCTCGACCGGGGTGGAGCCGCCGGTGAGGGTGCGCAGATGGAGGGTGACAGTGCGGACGTGGGACATGGGAGCGTTCATGGTGTGGCGTCTCCGGGCCTTTCGTTGCGGCCCCGGTAGCGTTCCGGGAGCAGGTGGTCGAAGGGCATCAGGGCGTGTTGCAGGGTGTATCGGTCGGCGTGGCCGAAGGCTTTGCGAATGGCGTTGATCTCGTCCGCGCGGACGGCCGTGGCCGGGTGTTCGATGGCGTTGCGGGCGCCGTAGCCGCGCCAGCCGGGGGGCAGTTCCATGGCGGCCACGTCCAGGACTTCCCAGGCGAGGGTCGGCAGGGTGTCGTCGCCGTGCCAGGTGGCGAGGGTGCGCTTGAGCCAGTGGGCGTCGTCGCGGGCGGGGTAGTCCTCGCGGAAGTGGGCGCCGCGGCTTTCGGTGCGGGTGAGCGCGCCGTGGGCGACGCACAGGGCGAGCTTGAGCATCTTCTGCACCCGGTAGGCGGCCACCAGTTCGGGGTTGCTGCCGGGGCGGCGGGTGGCGATGCCGATGTAGCGGCTCTTCTCCAGCAGTTGCTGGAGTTCGCTCACCGCGGATTCGAGCAGATCGCCGCGGCGGAAGATGCCCACCTTCTCGGTCATGATGTCCTGCATCCGTCGTGTGATGTCGGCGGCGCTTTCGCTTCCGTTGCCATGCAGCAAAGTGTCGAGCTTTGCCTGCTCCCGTTCGAGGAACTCCCGCACGAGGGCGGTGGAGACATGCAGATCGCCTGCGTCGGATTCCACGAAGTCGGCCATCTTCTCGCCGACGATCATGCCGGCGACCACCGTCTCGGCCACCGAGTTGCCGCCCAGCCGGTTGAAGCCATGGAGATCCCAGCAGGCGGCCTCGCCGCAGGCAAACAGGCCGGTGAGGCCGCGGGCGTGGCCGGCGGCGTCGGTGCGGATGCCGCCCATCGAGTAATGCTGGGCCGGCCGCACCGGGATCAGGTCGCGGGCCGGGTCGATGCCCAGGAAGTGCTGGCAAATCTCCTTCACCTCGCGCAGGCGCCCGTCGATGTGGGCCTTGCCGAGCAGGGTGATGTCCAGCCACAGGTGCTCGCCAAAGCGGGTCTTCACCCCGTGGCCGGCGCGGATGTGTTCTTCCATGCGCCGCGACACCACATCGCGAGAGGCCAGCTCGCGCTTTTCGGGCTCGTAGTCGGGCATGAAGCGGTGGCCGTTGGCGTCCCGCAGCAGCCCGCCGTCGCCCCGGCAGCCTTCGGTGACGAGGATGCCGGCGGGGAAGATGGTGGTGGGGTGAAACTGCACCGCCTCCATGTTGCCCAGCGGCACCACGCCGGTTTCCAGCGCGATGGCGGCACCGATGCCTTCGTTGATGACGGCGTTGGAGCTCACCCGGTAGATCCGCCCGAAGCCGCCGGTGGCGATGCAGGTGGCCTTGGCCACATAGGCCGAGAGCTCGCCAGTGACGAGATCGCGCACGATGGCGCCGTGGCAGCGGCTGCCGTCGTGGATCAGCGCGATGGCCTCGGTGCGCTCATGCACCGGGATGCTCTCTGCCACGGCCTGGTCGGAGACCGCGTAAAGCATGGCGTGGCCCGTGCCATCCGAGACGAAGCAGGTGCGCCACTTTTTGGTGCCGCCAAAATCCCGGGCGGCGATGAGGCCGTGCATCGCGGCGGGCTCGGTGAGCGTTACCCGCTGGCCGTCCATCACCACCTCGCGGGGGCCGGCCTGGATGCGGTTCCACGGAACGCCCCAGGCGGCGAGCTCGCGCACAGCCTGGGGGGCGGTGTGCACGAAGAGGCGCGCCACCTCCTGGTCGCAGCCCCAGTCGGAGCCGCGGACGGTGTCTTCAAAGTGCACGTCCTCGTTATCGCCGGCGCCCATCGCGGTGTTGCCGAGGCTGGCCTGCATGCCGCCCTGGGCCGCGGCGGAGTGCGAGCGCTTGGGCGGCACGAGGCTCAGGATGATCACGTCGTGGCCGCGGCGTCGGGCGCCCACGGCGGCGCGCAGGCCCGCGAGGCCGCCGCCGATCACCAGCACGTCGGTGTAGTGGATGCGCATGGTCAGCCCCGGGCGGCCTTGGCCGCGGTGGGCACGTAGGGTTCGCCGGCCCGGTCGGCGTGGGCGATCCCCAGCTGCACGTAGGCCAGCAGGGTGACGAGGCCGAGGCCCACGAAGAACACGCTGAATGCCGTCTTCACCGCCCGCAGGCGGCGCCGGCTGGCGGCCGGGTCGCGCCCTTCGAGCCAGCCCCACTTGAGGGCCAGCCGGTACAGGCCGACGCTGCCGTGGAGCTCGACCGCGAACAGCAGCAGCAGGTAGAGCGGCCACATGGTGCCCGTCCAGATGCGGTCGGCGGATTCGTACGGGCCGATCAGCTCGGGATGCACCAGCATGCCGTAGAGGTGCACGGTGCCCAGGAAGAACAGCGCAAAGCCGGTCCACAGTTGCAGCCACCACAAGCCGGTATCGCTGTGGCGCAGCTGCCGGCGATGGGCGGCGAAGGCCTGATATTGGCGCCAGTTGGCGGGAAACTTGCGCAGCGCCAGCCACGCGTGGCCAACGAAGACCGCCAGCACGACGCCCACCACGCACGACACGACCCACGGCTGGGGCGTGCCGAACAGCCAGCCGGCCTCGAAAAATCGTGCGACGGTGTAGAAGGCATCGTGGCTGATGAGGATGGACGACACGAAGAACATGTGGGCCACCAGAAAGACCGCCAGAAACAGCCCGGAGGCGCTCTGGAGCAGGTCGAGCCGGGCCGGCCAGCGGCTCTTCTTCAGGCGGCGGGCGGCGTGGGCGGGATGGGAAACCGCAGCCGGAATGCCCGGAAGAGCCGGGGCGGCGGCGTCGGGCTGGAAGAGCCCGGTCTGTTCGATGGAACGCGTCATGATGAGGAGACCGCGGTGAATCAACCACCAGCCGGCTGGTCATGGGGCACCTGCGCGGGGGACGCATCCCTCGCCCGGTGCGACACAACCCGAACCTGGGGTTCGAGCCGGCGCCTTGTCTCCTCTTTTTTTCTCTCTTGGGCTACAGCACTGATCGACGGCGTGAGTTCAAGCTAGTCCGTCTTTGGATATATTGCTGTGCACAATGCCGCGATTAACGGTCGGACACCGGCCGAATTGAGGGTTTTACGCTGGGGGCCACCGGAATCCGTTGTTTTTCGGCAACAGGAACGCCGGCGTGCCCGGGGTTACACTGGCGCCCTTCCCTTTCACACCCCACGCACCATGCAAATCTGGATCGACGCCGACGCCTGCCCGGCCGTGGTCAAGGACATCATCTTCCGTGCCGCCGAGCGCCTGCAGATCCAGACCTTCGTGGTGGCCAACCGGCTGCTGCGCACGCCGCCGTCGCGCTTCATCCGGGCGATCCAGGTGCCTTCGGGCTTCGACGTGGCCGACGCCCACATCGTCGATACGCTGGCGGCGGGCGATCTGGTCATCACCGCCGACATTCCGCTGGCCGCCGCGGTGCTGGAACGCCAGGCCCACGCCCTCAACCCGCGGGGCGAGATGTACACCGCGGCCAACATCGCCGAGCGGCTGTCGATGCGGAATTTTCTGGAAGAGCTGCGCAGCAGCGGGGTGCAGACCGGCGGCCCGGCGGCCTTCAGCCAGGCCGACCGGCAGGCCTTCGGGGCTGCGCTGGACCGCTTTCTGGCCAGGGCGACGCGCTGAACCTCAGCCGTCCAGATCGGCCGCCAGCTGGCGTGCGATGGCCGCCAGGGCGCGGACCAGATCGGGCGCCGACAGCGCATCGAGGGGCGTGGCCATGTCGTGCATGGCCTGGATGTGCCCCACCGGATTCGGCGCATCGCCGATCGCGCTGAGCAGCACCCAGCGCACCTTGACCGCGTAGCGGGCCGTGGCCTCGAGAAAGAAGCCCAGCTCCTCGCTGCGGATGAAGGGCGAGGCCAGAAAGCCCGGTGACACCAGCAGCAGGGCGACGCGGGTGGAGGCCAGCGCCCGGTCGATGGCGTCGCGCCACAGCTCGCCGGCCTCGATCCGGGAGTCGTCCCACACCTGCAGGCCGCGCAGTTCGACGTAGGGTTCCAGCGGCGCCTTGACCACGTCCAGCCATGCCTTGTCCCGGTGGCTGTAGCTGATGAAGAGCTGGCTGCGGGAGATGCGTGACAGGCGGTTGGCGAAGCCGCGCATCATCGCCGAGGCGGTCATCACGGCCCGCTCGTCGTGGACGCGGTCGGCGGGCCGGCTGCCCGGCTGGGCCCGCCGGCGCTCGCCGGAGAGATCGTTTCCCCAGTCGCGCAGGCATGCCGTGGCGGCGCGGCGCCCGGCTTCAAAGAGGTAGGGCTTGCGCGTCTGGGCGGCGTCGAACTGCTCCATCTCCAGGTCGAAAACCGGCACCTCGATGAGCCGCGCCCGGGGGATTTCGTCGATGAGGTAGTGGTCACGGCTGGCCACGCCGGCACCGACGATGGTCTTGATGAAGCGGCCGATGCCCTCAGGCGGCGTGGTGACCGGCGCGTCCGCCGGCTGGAGGGCCACGATGGGGTATTCGTCATCGAAACGCCCGACCATCCAGATCGGGCAGTGGGTGGCGATGGCCGCATCCACCACCACCCGCCCGCCGGCTTCGTGGGGCGGGAAGAACAGCGGGATGCCCACCGCGATGCGCACCGCCTCGGTCACCTTCATGTCGGCGTGGGTTTCGCTGGCATACACGAGGAGCTGCTTCGAGAGCAGGTCGATGCCCGCCGTGGCAAAGGGGATCGCCATCTCGCCGAAGGTTTTGCCGGGGCCGATCAGCTCTTCCATCATCTGCACCACCGCGTCGCTGTCGTAGGGCGCGAAGGGCCAGCGCAGCCAGGACACGTAGCGCAGCGGCCCGGGCAGGCTGGGCTTGCCCAGCAGGCGGCGCAGATCGACGGCCTCGACCCGCGCCTGCACTTCGCGCATGGGCAGGCCGGTGGCGACGAGGGCGCCGATCAGGCTACCCGCCGAGCAGGCCGAGATGCTGGCGAACTCGATGCCGGCCTCTTCGAGCACTGCCAGCGCCCCCACGTAGGCCAGGGTCTTGACGCCGCCCGACCCGAGCACGAGATGAACCCGGGTGCGCGGTGTCGGAAGGGCGGCCACGGTTTCGCCTCAACCCAGCGCGGCGGGCTTCGTGCAGCCGTCGTCCATGCCGTCCAGTTCGATCTGGATCGTGGGGTGATGGATGCGGAAGCGGTGTTCCAGCCCTTTGGCCACGTCGACCAGAAAGGCATCACCCGGATGGCCGCCGGGCATCACCAGATGCGCCGAAAGCGCGGTGTCGGACGTGCCCAGCGCCCAGATGTGCAGGTCGTGCACGTCCGTCACGCCGGGCAGGCCGGCGAGCCAGGTGTGCACATCCACGAGGTCGATGCCTTCCGGCACGCCATCGAAGGCCAGGTGCAGCGACTGGCGGAACAGGCCCCACGAGCCGATCACGATCACCGCGGCGATCGCCAGGCTGACCACCGGGTCGAGCCACGCCCAGCCGAAGTTCAGGTACAGCGCACCTGCCGCCACCACGCCCAGCGACACCAGCGCGTCGGCCGCCATGTGCAGGAAGGCGCCGCGGATGTTGAGGTCGTCCTTGCTGCCGGACATGAACAGCACCGCGGTGATGCCGTTGATCACCACCCCGATCGCCGCGACGACGATCACCGTCCAGCCGGCCACCGGCTCGGGCGCCTGCAGGCGCTGGAACGCCTCCAGCGCCAGCGCCCCCATCGCCACCAGCAACAGCACACCGTTGGCCAGCGCGGCGAGGATCGAGGCCCGCGCCCAGCCGTAGGTGAGCTTGTGGGTCGGGCGCAGGCGGGCCGCGGCGCTGGCGCCCCAGGCGAGGATCAGCCCGGCGACATCCGACAGGTTGTGGCCGGCATCGGCCAGCAGCGCGAGGGAGCCGGACATCCAGCCATAGAAGGCCTCGACCAGCACGAAGCCGATGTTGAGGGCGATACCGATGGCGAAGGCCCGGTCGTAGGACGCCGGCCCGTGGTGATGGCCGTGGCCACCGTGACTGTGGTCGTGCCCATGCCCGTGAGCGTGGCTGCAGGCGTGGCCGTGATGGGCGTGGTCGTGACTCATCGGCCGGGCAGCATCAACTCCTCGACGCTCTTGCGCAGGGAGCGGGACTTGGGCGGATCGCTCACCCCGACGCGGCAGAAGAAGGTCAGGCCCTGGTCGTGGCCAAAGCCGCCGATGCGCTCGAACTCGTCGGCCAGCGCCGCCGCGCCCTGCTGGATCTCGGGCACGGCCGAGAAGCTCTGCCCGGCGCGGGCGTACCAGCGGAAGATCAGCGGCGTCATCTCGGGCTGCAGGTGCAGGCCCACCGCCGCGGCGGTCAGCCACACCCGCTGCAGGGCGATGCCGCCGCGCACGTGGGCCTCGACGCCCTGGGCGGGCACGTCGGCCTTCACCAGCACGTGGGCGGCGCAGGCGATGGCCGGGATGTAATCAAGCTGCACCCGCGGCGCGATGGTGCCGCCGAGGTATTTGTTGAAGAACTGGACGCGGCCCCAGCTGGCCATCACCCACTCCATCAGCCGGGCGGTGGCGCTGTCGACGCCCACCGCCTGCTCGGGGATGCGGTCCTTGCTGAAGCGGGTGCGCCATTCGATGATTTCCTTGTGCACCGGGTAAGCCTCGGGGCAGGTGAGGCGCAGGTAGGCGTTGCGCCACAAGAGGCCCGCCACCTGGCGGCGCTCGGCGCCGGATTCGAAGAATTGCACGCTGTAGCCCGCGCCCGGGGCCGCCGCGAGGGCGCTGCGCTGGGCTGCGGTGAGCGGCGTGGTGCGCATCGGCCGGCGCTGCACGGTGCGGCTCTCGACGAAGGGCAGGAGCGGATCGGGGGCGATGCCCGGCGCGGGGGCGAGCTTCACGTCGAACACCGGCGCCTTGTCGGGGCTGCCCGGGCGTAGCTGCCAGCGGGTGGCCAGGCCTTCGCCGGAGGCGGCGATGCGCAGGGTCTCGAGCAGCGCGCCGTGGGCCATGTGGCTGGCGTGGCCGTTGAAATCGTAGAGGCACCACTCACGGGTGTCGTTGCCGTGGATGGCGATGTGGTCGTCGGCGACGATCTCGAAACGCCAGGGCTGGGTGTTGTCGCCACTGGGGGCCCAGCGGGCCAGGTCGAGGATTTTCAGCAGGGTTTCACGGCTGGCCATCGAGGGCTCTCCTGGATCGGAAACGCGGGGCGGGTCGGTGGTCGGGTCAGGCGGTGCGGGCAAACTTGCCCTGGCGCATCGCCTTCAGCTGGCGACGGGCAATGAACAGGCCGATCTGCTGGATCGGGTTGCGGTTGCCGCCCGGTCGCCAAGTCTTGATGTAGCGGTTGCGGTAGGCGTCGAAGTGAAAACCCCAGGGGGCGCACAGCACCTTGCCGCGGCCGAGGAGGATCTTGAGGGCTTCGGTGGCCGTCACGCCGGCACACAGCTGGCAGGCGGCGATGGTGCTGGGGCCACGCCGGGCGTTGAAATCTACCCGGGTCGGATCGGCCAGATAGCCGCGCTGGAGCATCGCCGGCGACAGGCCGAGGAGAAAGCGCACCGCCATCTCGTCCTCGTCGCAGCCGTCGAGGCGGAAGTACTCTTCGAAGGACATCTGCCCCGGCAGGAAGGACAGCACCGCCGTGCCCATGCCCAGCGGCGCCGCGGTGACCGCCGGCACACCCAGCCGGTGGCAGGCATAGAAGGTGTCGCGGCGGGCCTTGAACGCAAAGAAATCCAGGCCGTCTACATAAAGGTCGACGCCGGAAAGGAAATCGTCCAGATTGGAAGCGTCAACGCCTTTGTCGAAGATCCGGATGTCGAGCTCGGGGTTGATGTCCTTCGCCATCCGGGCCATGACCTCGGCCTTGGGCTGGCCGACCGTCGACATGGACGCACCCGCCTGGCGGTTGAAGTTCACCACGTCGAAGGTGTCCATGTCGGCGATGTTGAAGGCGCCGACGCCGAGCCGGGTGAGGGTGAGCAGATGCACGCCGCCCACGCCGCCCATGCCGGCGATGGCAATGCGCTTGCCGCGCAGCGCGGCCTGCTCGGCCTCGGTGACCCAGCCGATGTTGCGGGCAAAGGCCTCGTGGTAATCAAAGTTTGCGTTGGCGTCGGGCATGCGTATCGAATCCGTCAGACCAGGAAACATTATGATACGACAGTTCGCGTCCACATCCGGCCCGGTTGCCCATCCCGGCCGCCGTCCGTCGGACGGATCGGACCGGCCATACCGATCGGCCCTTCAGGACTTTGAGCCGGGGTCGTTGATGTTCGATACATCCATTCCGTATAACCAGAAGAGGCCCATCAGCCATGTCGCTACTTGACCGTTTCAGTCTGGGGGAAGGCTTCAAGAAATACTTCGAAGTCGCCGCCGCCTTCAGCGACGACCTGCGCAACGACGTTTATGGCATCCGCCATGAAGTCTATTGCGAGGAGCTGGGCTTCGAGCCGGTCCGGCCCGACCGCCGCGAGATCGACGACAACGACCGCCACAGCCTGCACTGCCTGCTGCGCACCTCGACCGAGCCGCGGGTGCTGGTCGGCTGCAACCGCCTGGTGATGGCCCGACCGGAAGACCCGGCCCACCCCCTGCCCTTCGAGCACGCCTGCCGCGCCACCCTGGATCGCTCGATCATCGATCCGGCCAGGGAGCCCCGCGGCGCCATCGCCGAGGTCTCGCGCCTTGCCGTGCGCGCCCACTACCGCCGCCGGAAGGGCGAAACCAAAACCGCCCTGGCGCTCTCCGAAGACGACTTCGGCACCAAGGAGCAGCCCCGTTTTCCGTACATCCCGATCGGCCTGTATCTGGCGGTGGTTGCGCTGGCCAAGCACGAGGGCATCGAAACCCTGTTCATGCTCACCGAACCGCGCCTCGCCGACCACTTCTCGAAGCTCGGCGTGAAGATCACCCAGATCGGCGGCCCGGTGGAGCACCGGGGCACCCGGGTGCCGTCGATGATGAACGTGGATCACGTCATCAAGAACCTGCGTTTCTTCATCAAGCCGATCTGGCGGGTGGTGGTCGAGGAGATCGAGGCCGGCTACGCCAACGGCCGCCCGGCCTTCCAGAAACCTGCCTGAAGCCGCCGGCTCAGTCGTGCCCGCGGTCGCGCTCGCGCAGCGCCGCCCGGGCCAGCAGGTGCGAGGCCGCCGGCAGCGTGACCAGCAGGGCCACGAAGATCCCCAGCGCCCGGAGCACCCAGGCCAGCCCGCCGCCCTTGATCGCCACACCGATCAGCAGCACGCCCAGCGCCAGCGTGGCCGCCTTGGTGGCCGCGTGCTGGCGCGAGAGGGCATCCGGCAGGCGCAGCAGCCCCACCGCGGCAATCACCAGCAGCACCAGCCCCAGCAGCATCAGGCCCTCAGCCACGCCGGCCTCCCCGCTTCTCCACCGCCCGCGCCCAGGCCAGCGTGCCCACAAAGGCCACCACCGCCACGCCCAGCGCCACGTCGAGATACAGCACCCGCCCGGTGATCGCCGCCGCCAGGGCGCAGGCCGCAATGCCGCAGGCCGACAGCAGATCGAAGGCCACCACCCGGTCGGCGTCGGTCGGGCCGCGCAGGAGGCGGATCACCGCCAGCACCACCGCCAGGGCCAGCAGGCCGATCAGCAGCGCGTTCATGATTGCACCCCGCACAGCACCCGCACGTGGCGCTCGAAGTGGCGGCGGATGCCGTCGGCCGCGCCGGCCTGGTTGCGCCCGTCGAGCAGATGCACCAGCAGGCTGCGCGAGGTCATGTCGATATCCACCACCGTCGAGCCCGGCGTGAGGGTGACGAGGCTCGCCAGCAGCGCGGCGCCGGCCTCGGTCATCGGCGCGAACTCGTAGCGCATCAGCACCGGCTGCGCCGCCGCGCGCGGGGCGAGGATGATCCGCAGGGTCGCCAGCCCGGACAGCACCAGCTGCCAGACGAACGACACCGCCAGCACCACTGCCGCCACAGCGCGCTTCATCGCGCCGCCTCCACGAGCCCGGCCGCCGCCTGCCCGGCAAAGCCCAGCAGCGGCTGCGGGAACAACCCGATGCCGGCGGTGATCGCCGCCAGCAGCGCCACCGAGGCCAGCGCCGCAAGCGGCAGCCGGCCCACCGCGGCAGGCGCGGGGTGCGGCTTCCAGAAAGCCTCGATCCAGATCTTGCTCATCGAATAGAGCGTCAGCACGCCGGTGGCCAGCGCCGCGCCGCCCCACACCCAGTGGCCACCGGCGAAGCTCTCGCGCAACACCAGGAACTTGGCCCAGAAGCCCGACAGCGGCGGAATGCCCACCAGCGACAAAGCCGGCACCGCAAAGATGATCGCCAGCAGCGGCCGCGCTGCCGCCACGCCGCCGATGCGCCGCAGGTCGTAGCTGCCGGCCACTCGGCACACCAGCGCGGCGATCAGGAACAGGTTGGCCTTCACGATGATGTGGTGGATCGTGTAGAAGATCGCCGCCGCGTAGCCGGCCGGGGTCGCCAGCGCCACCGCGAGGATCAGGTAGCCGATCTGGCTGACGATGTGAAAGGCCAGGATGCGCCGCAGATCCCAGTGCCAGGCCGCGCCCAGCGCGCCGGCCAGCATGGTCGCCACCGCTACGGCGCCCAGCACCGCCTGCCAGTCGGCCATCGCCGCCGGAAAGACCTGCCCAAAGAGCCGCAACAGCGCATACACGCCGACCTTGCTGAGCAGCCCGGCAAACAACGCCAGCACCGGCGCCGGCAGCACGTGGTAGGCCGCGGGCATCCACGAGAACACCGGAAACGCCGCCGCCTTAGCGAGGAAGGCCACCACCAGCAGCGCCACACCCGCCGCCAGCAGCGGGCTCGCGGGCGCCTGGGCCAGCGCCGCAAAGTTGAGCTGGCCGGTGGCGCCATACACCACCGCGATGCCCGTGAGCAGCACCAGCGTGCCCACCATGTTGAGCACCAGATAGCGCAGCGTGCCGTCCAGCCCGGCGACGCGCCCGCGGTGCACCAGCAGGCCCAGCGCGGCGATCAGCATCACCTCGAACCACACGTACAGGTTGAACAGGTCGCCGGTCGCAAACGCCCCGCCAACCCCGGCCATCAGCCCATGCACCAGCGGCAGCGCCGCCGAGCGCCGGTCCGCCGGATCGACCCGCGCCGCCTGGAAGACGAGGCACACCAGCGCGATCAGTGCCGAGACGGCGATCATCCCCGCCGACAGGCAATCGACCACGAACTCGATCCCAAAGGGCCACGCCCAGTTGCCGAGGATCAGCGCCAGCCGGCCGTGCTCGCCCACCGCCTGCAGCACGAGCAGCGCCACCAGCAGGTTGGCCAGCCCGGCGAGCAGGCTGAAACCCTCCGCCAGCCGCGAGCGGCCAGCCAGCAGCACGCAGCCGACGGCGCCCGTCAGCGGCACCAGCACCGGCGCGAGGGCGAGGTTGGCCATCCCGGCGCTCATGCCCGGCGCTCCGCGTCGAAGGGCAGCGGCTTGCCGTCCGGGCCGGCGCCGGGTTCGGCATCGGCGAGGCGATCCACGTCGCCCTCGGGCCGCCGAGCCAGCAGGGCCATCAACAGCACCAGCGCGAAGCACACGAAGGCGAAGCCGATCACAATGGCGGTGAGCACCAGCGCCTGGGGCAGCGGGTTAGCCGCGGTGGCGGCGAGCACCGTCTCGGCGTCGGCCATGATCGCCGGCACGCCCGAGCCCACGCGCCCGGCCATCAGCACGAAGAGATTGACCGCGGTGCCGGCCAGCGCGAGGCCGACGACCACCCGCAGCAGGTCGCGGGCGAGGATCAGCCACACAGCAGCGCCGCCGCACAGGCCGATGGCGAGGGCCAGCAGCCAGGCGTTCATGTCTTCCTCCAGAGCGCCAGCACCAGCGCCGCGAGGCTGCCCCACACGCAGAGCATCACGCCCAGGTCGAAGAGCATCACCGTGGACCACGGCAGCGCAAGGCCAGCCAGATGCAGCTCGCCGCTCACATGGGTGAGGAAGGGCTGCCCGGCGACAAGCGCCGGCACACCGGCCAGCGCGCCCATCGCCACACCCAGCGCAGCGAGGGCCTCCGGCGCCAGCGGCAGGCGTGCCCGGGCGGCTCGCCCGCCAAAGGCGAGGGCGTAGCTAGCCGTAGCCGCCACCGCCAGCAGGCCGGCGATGAAGCCGCCGCCCGGCGCGTTGTGGCCGCGGAACCACACCACCAGCGCCGCCAGCAGCAGCGGCCGGTAGGCCAGGCGCACCAGTTGTTCGACAAGAATCTCGCGGGAGCGGAGGCGGACGTCGTTCATCGCCCGGCCCTCCCCATCCGCCGCAGAATGCCGCCCGCGGCCAGCGCCGCCAGCAGCACCACGGCGATCTCGCCGAGGGTATCCAGCCCGCGGAAATCCACGATGATCACATTCACCACGTTGCGCCCGTGGGCCGCGGCGAGGGATTGCGCGCCGAAGTAATCCGACAGCGCGCCATCGAAGGGCGCGGCGGTCATCCCGAGCGCCAGCAGCGCCAGCCCCAGCCCGGCCAGCACCGCAGCCACCAACGCCAGCCCCGGCCGGCCGTGGGGCAGCACGTTTCGCCCGGGGCGCAGCAGGCGGCCCAGCGCCAACGCCACCACCACAGCAAAGACCCCATCCACCGCCAACTGGGTGAAGGCCAGATCCGGCGCCCCGCGCGAGAGGAAAACCAGCACCGAACCCAGCCCGGCGATACCGCAGGCAAGGAGCAGCGCCATCCGCCGCCGCGCGAAGACACAAGCGAGCCCGGCCCCGGCCACCAGCAGCGCGCCGGCGGCGAGGCCGGCATCCACCTCGACCGACGCGGCCGGCAGATCAAGCCGCAGCACCCACGGCAGCAGCGCCAGCCCGGCGGCGGCGAGCAGCGTGGCGGTGTAGATCGGCAGGCGGCCGTGCTGGAGCTCCTTGGTCACCATACCGGCGAGCTTGCCCAGCCCGGCCATCGCCCGCTCGAAGCCGCGCTGGCCGCTGGGCCCGCGGGACGGGTCGCGCCCGTGCAGCCCGCGCTCACGCTGCAGGCGGAAATACAGCCAGATGCCGCCCACGAAGGCCACCGCGCTCATGGCCAGGGGCAGGTTGAAGCCGTGCCACAGGGCGATGCTCACGTCGGGCATCGGCGCGCCGCTCACCGCCGGCACCGCCACCGTCAGCAGCGGGCCGAAGGTCTGCATGGGCATCAGGCCGACCGCCACGCACACCAGCACCAGCAGATCCACCGGCACCCGCATCCACAGGGGCGGTTCGTGGGGATGGCGGTCGAGGCCCACCGGCGCGCCGTGGAAGAAGGTGTCGTGGATGAAGCGGGTCGAATAGGCCACGCCCAGCAGGCCGGCCAGCACCGCGCCGGTGGGCACCAGCCAGGCCAGCAGCGGATGGCCCACCTCCAGCGCCTCGGCGAAGAACATCTCCTTCGACAGGAAGCCGTTGAGGAGCGGCACGCCGGCCATCGCGGCAGCGGCGGTGATCGCCAGCACCGACGTCCACGGCATGTAGCGGATCAGCCCGTTGATGCGGCGCAGGTCGCGGGTGCCGCATTCGTGGTCGATGATGCCGGCGGCCATGAACAGGCTGGCCTTGAAGGTGGCGTGGTTGAGGATGTGGAACACCGCCGCCACCACCGCCAGCTCGGAGCCCATCCCCAGCAGCAGGGTGATGAGCCCCAGGTGCGACAAGGTCGAGTAGGCCAGCAGGCCCTTCAGATCGTGCTGGAACACCGCGTACCACGCGCCCACCAGCAGCGTCGCCAGCCCGGCGAGGCTCACCGCGTAGAGCCACATCTCGCTGCCGGCCAGCACCGGGTAGAGCCGCGCCAGCAGGAAGACGCCGGCCTTCACCATCGTCGCCGAGTGCAGGAAGGCCGACACCGGCGTGGGCGCGGCCATCGCGTGGGGCAGCCAGAAGTGGAAGGGAAACTGGGCGCTCTTGGTGAAGGCGCCCAGCAGGATCAGCGCCAGGATCGCCGGATACAGCGGATCGGCGCGCACCGCCGGGCCGGCGGCGAGCACCGCGTCGAGATCGAAACTGCCGGCCACCTGGCCCAGCAGGATCAGCCCGGCCAGCAGGCACAGGCCGCCGCCAGCGGTGATCGTCAGAGCCATCCGCGCGCCCTGGCGGGCGTCGTCCCGGTGCGTCCAGAACCCGATCAGCAGGAAGGACGCGACGCTGGTCAGTTCCCAGAACACCAGCAGCACGATCAGGTTGCCGGCCGTCACCACGCCCAGCATCGCCCCGGCAAAGGCCAACAGGTAGGCCAGGAAGCGCGGCTCCGAATCCTCGGCCGACAGGTAGTAGTGGGCGTACAGCACCACCAGCGCCCCGATGCCCGAGATCAGCAGACAGAAGATCCACGCGAGGCCATCGACCCGCACGGTGTAGTCGATGCCGGCGAGCCACGGCGTGCTCACGCGGAGCAACTCACCCGCAAACATCGCCGGGCCCATCGCCACCGTGAAGGCGCCGGAAGCCAGCATCACCGCCGCCGTGACGAGCGCCGACAGGCCGCGCCGGCTTGCGGGCAGCGCGCCCACGGCAAAGGCCGCCGCAAAAGGCAGCAGGGGCAGGAAGGGGAGGAAGTTCAGAACGCCGGGATGCACCGGCGGATGGTAGCAGCGTCGACGGAAACGGATAAGTCGGAAAAACCGGTTTGAGCCTGCGAAATTACCTGCATCGACCCCGCCACAACCGCGCCCGCCCGGCCATGACCGATGGGTTTGGTGCACGGCACCTAAACCATCGTCTAATTTTTGGACAGCCAAAATCTCGATAAATTGGCTCCCGAGTGGTTGAACGGCCCCCTGCCGCCGACCGGTCGATTCGGGCGAGCCCTTTTCGCCCATACAAAAAAGGTGCCGCGCCGCACCTGCATTCCGATAAGGAGGAGACACCCATGGCCGTACTCAACCGGATGGACTGGTATGACCTCGCCAGAACCACCAACTGGACCCCCACCTACGTCAGCGAGGACGAGCTGTTCCCGCCCATGCTGTCGGGCGAATTCGGGCTGCCGCTCTCGGCCTGGGAGAAATACGACGAGCCCTACAAGCAGACCTACCCCGAATACGTGAAAGTGCAGCGCGAGAAGGACGCCGGCGCCTACTCGGTGAAGGCCGCGCTGGAGCGCAGCCGCATCTTCGAGAACGCCGACCCGGGCTGGAAATCCGTGATGAAGGCCCACTACGGCGCCATCGCCCGCGGCGAATACGCCGCCGCCAGCGCCGAGGCGCGGATGATGCGTTTCTCCAAGGCGCCGGGCATGCGCAACATGGCCACCCTGGGCTGCATGGACGAGATCCGCCACGGCCAGATGCAGCTCTACTTCCCCCATGAGCACGTCTCGAAGGACCGCCAGATGGACTGGGCCTTCAAGGCCTACGACACCAACGAGTGGGCGATGATCGCCGCGCGGCACTTCTTCGACGACATCATGATGACCCGCGACGCCATCAGCGTGTCGATCATGCTCACCTTCAGCTTCGAGACCGGCTTCACCAACATGCAGTTCCTCGGCCTCGCCGCCGACGCTGCCGAAGCCGGCGACCACACCTTCGCCAACCTCATCTCCAGCATCCAGACCGACGAATCCCGCCACGCCCAGATCGGCGGCCCGGCGCTCAAGGTGCTGATCGAGAACGGCCACAAGGCCGAAGCCCAGAAGCGCGTGGACATCGCCGTGTGGGGCGCCTGGAAGCTGTTCTCGGTGCTCACCGGCCCGATCATGGATTACTACACGCCGCTCGAGCACCGCAAGCAGTCGTTCAAGGAGTTCATGGAAGAGTGGATCGTCGCCCAGTTCGAGCGCGCCCTCACCGACATGGGCCTCGACCTGCCCTGGTACTGGGACATCTTCCTGAAGGACATCAGCCAGACCCACCACGGCATGCACCTGGGCTCCTACTTCTGGCGCCCGACCCTGTGGTGGAACCCGGCCGCCGGCGTCACCCCCGACGAGCGCACCTGGCTGGAAGAAAAGTACCCCGGCTGGAACGACACCTGGGGCCAGTGCTGGGACGTGTTCATCGACAACGTGGTGGACGGCAACATGGCGATGACCTACCCCGAGACCCTGCCCTACGTCTGCAACATGTGCCAGCTGCCCATCCTCGGCACGCCGGGCAAGGGCTGGAACGTCAAGGACTACCCGCTCGAATACAACGGCCGCCTGTACCACTTCGGCTCCGAGGTGGATCGCTGGGTCTTCGAGCAGGAGCCCGAGCGCTACGCCGGCCACCTGTCGATCGTCGACCGCTTCCTGGCCGGGATGATCCAGCCCATGAACCTCGAAGGCGCGCTGGCCTACATGAACCTGGCCCCCGGCGAGATGGGCGACGACGCCCACAACTACGCCTGGGCCGAGGTCTACCGCGCCCTGCGCGCCGCCCGCAAGGCCGGCTGAAGCCAGCGCCCATTCCACCCGGCGCCACCGCGCGCCGGGCAACCCGACACCCGGAGATTCCCCATGGCCCTGTTCCCCCTCACCTCCAACTTTGAAGGCGACTTCGTGCTGCAGCTGGTCGCCGTCGACACCGACAACACCATGGACGAAGTGGCCGCCGCCGCCGCCGTCCATTCGGTCGGCCGCCGCGTGCGCGCCCGGCCCGGCCACATCCTGCGCGTCCGTCAGCAGGGCGCAACAGAGTTCCTGCCGCGCGACCTCAAGGTGGCCGACGCCGGCCTCAAGCCCACCGAGACCATCGAGATCATCTGGCAGGCCGCCTGAGCCCGCCCACACCCGGAGCACGACATGAGCTTTACCAAGGTATGCACCGTCGACGACGTGTGGGAAGGCGAGATGGCCCCCTTCACCGTCAATGACCACGAGATCGTGCTGGTCTGCGCCGAAGGGGGCGAGATCGCGGCCTTCCAGGGCGTCTGCCCGCACCAGGACATCTCCCTCGCCGAAGGCCAGTTCGACGGCAAGAAGCTGATCTGCCGCGCCCACCTGTGGCAGTTCGACGCCAGCAGCGGCAAGGGCATCAACCCCGACGACTGCGCGCTCGCCAAGTACCCGGTGCGCATCGACGGCGACGACATCTACGTGAGCACCGAAGGCGTCGAACCGCTCTTCGCCCACAGCTGAACCAAGGAGAACCCCATGAGCACAGCCAGCTCCGCGCAGGCCTATCACAACAACCTGGTCGGCCCGGTGATGCGCGCCGGCGACCTGGCCCAGGCCGTCATCGAGGCCGCGAAGGTCGACAACCCCGGCAAGGAAGTCTTCGTGGACGACAAGCGGGCCTACATCCGCATCCACACCGAACACGAAATGATCCTGCGCCAGGCCACCATCGAAGAAGAACTCGGCCGCCCCTTCCGCATGAACGACCTGGAAGTGGACCTCAGCTCCTTCGCCGGCCAGATCGAGAGCCGCGACGACTCGGTGCGCTTCTACTTCGCCAAGAAGCTCTGAGCCCGCCCGCAACACCGCACACAAGACAAGACAGAACACCGGAGGAGACAACCATGACCGAAGCCCAAGTGCTCAAGCCCCAGAAGACCTGGAGCCACCTCGCCGCCCGCCGCAGGAAGCCCAGCGAATACGAGATCGTCAGCGCCAACCTGCACTACAACGACCGCGACCCGAACTCGCCCTACGAGCTCTCGCCGGGCCTGTTCATGAACGAGTGGTACAAGAAGCACACCTTCGGCACCGCCCTCAAGCACGCCGACTGGAACGCCTTCCGCGATCCCGAGGAGGTCGTCTACCGCACCTACAACCTGATGCAGGACGGCCAGGAGACCTACGTCACCGGCCTGTTCGACCAGTTCAACCAGCGCGAACACGACAAGGCCCTCGACCCGCGCTGGGCCGGCACCCTGGCCCGGCTGTACACGCCGGCCCGCTACCTCTTCCACACCCTGCAGATGGCCTCGGCCTACGTGGGTCAGGTGTCGCCCGCCAGCACCATCACCAACTGCCACTACTTCCAGATGGCCGACAGCCTGCGCTGGCTCAGCCACACCGCCTACCGCACCCGCGAGCTGTCCAACACCTTCAAGGAAACCGGCTTCGGCCTTGACGAGCGCCGCTACTGGGAAGAAGACGCCGCCTGGCAGGGCTTCCGCGAGCTGATGGAGCGCGCCCTCACGGTGTGGGACTGGGGCGAGGCCATCGTCGTCCTCAACCTCATCGCCAAGCCGGCCATCGAGGAATCGGTGCTGCGCCGCCTGGGCGAATCCGCCCGCCACAACGGCGACATGCTGCTGGCGCTCCTCACCGACGCCCAGCTCATCGACTCCGCCCGCCACCGCCGCTGGATCGCCGCCTTCGTGCGGATGGCCCTCGAAACCCCGGGCAACCTGGAGCTCATCCAGGGTTGGATCGCCAAATGGGAGCCGCTCGCCGACAAGGCCATCGACGCCTATTGCGCGGCCCTGCCCGACGTGCCCGAAGCCGCCGCGTCGGCCCGCGCCGCCACCCGCGACTTCCGCCGGTCCCTCGGCCTGTAACCCACAGCGCGCGGGCGCGGCCAGCGCCGCCGCCCGCGCCGGGAGCCCTTCATGCAAGAGATCGTCATCCACAACGAGAAGGACGGCGCCAGCTTTGCCCAGGCAGATGGCGACACCGTCCTCCGCGCGGCCCTGCGCGCCGGGGTTGGCCTTGCCCACGAATGCAACTCCGGCGGCTGCGGCGCCTGCAAGTTCGAGCTGGTCGAAGGCGAGCTGGAAACCCTGTGGCCCGACGCCCCCGGCCTCTCCGAGCGCGACCGCTGCCGCGGCCGTCACCTGGCCTGCCAGTGCCGGGCCCTCGGCCCCGTGCGCATCAAGGCCCCGGGCGGCGCCGAGTACGTGCCGCGCATCCGCCCGGCCCGCCAGATCGCGCGCCTCGCCGGCATCACCGACCTCACCCACGACATCCGCGAGTTCCGCTTCGCCACCAACACCCCGGCGAGCTTCCTGCCCGGCCAGTACGCCATGCTCGACCTGCCGGGCGTCGGCACCTCCCGCGCCTACTCGCTCTCCAACACCGCCAACGACGGCGGCGAATGGCACTTCCAGATCCGCCGCGTGCCCCACGGCCAAGGCACCCATGTGCTGTTCGACAAGCTCAAGCCGGGCGACGAGATCGGCCTCGACGGCCCCTACGGCGTGGCCTGGCTGCGCACCGACGCGCCCCGCGACATCGTCTGCGTGGCGGGCGGATCGGGCCTCGCGCCGATGATCTCCATCGCCCGCGGCGCCGCCGAGGCCGGGCTGCTGAAGGATCGCAAGCTGCACTTCTTCTACGGCGCGCGCACCCCGCGGGATGTGTGCGGCGAGGCGCTGCTGTCCCAGCTTGATGGCTTTGGCGAGCGCATCCGCTACGTGCCGGTGGTGTCGCTGCCCGGCGACGACGGTGCCTGGCAGGGCGAGACGGGCTACGTGCATGATGCCGTCGCCCGCCTGCTGCCCGACCTGCTTACCGGCTACGAGTTCTACTTCGCCGGCCCGCCGCCCATGACCCAGGCCCTGCAGGAGATGCTGATGGTCGGCCACCGCGTGCCTTTCGGGCAGATCCACTTCGACCGCTTTTTCTGATCCACCGGTGCAAAGGGCTTCGCATCGCCGCCCCGGGCGACGTATCGTGATGATGGCGGGACGGCACACGGGCCGGCCCGACATCGACAGGAGGACATCCACAGCGTGACCAGACAGACATCGGTGCGCGGCGTCGTGCTGGGCGACGACGACACCCATGACGTACGGCGCCAGAAGATGGCCCGCATCATCCTCGATTCCATGTACCAGTTCCTCGGCCTGCTGGACGTGGACGGCACGGTGCTGGAGATCAACCAGGCCGCGCTCGATGGCGCCGGCCTCAACCTGTCCGACGTGGTCGGCCGGCCCTTCTGGGAGGCCCGCTGGTGGTCGGTGTCGGATGAAGTGCGCCACCGGGTGCGCGACATGATCGGCGAGGCCCGCGCCGGCCGCTTCGTGCGCTGCGACTTCGAGGTGTATGGCGACCTCCACGGCAGCAAGACCATCGCCATCGACTTCTCCCTCACCCCCATCCTCGACGACAGCGGCCACGTGGCCTTCCTGCTGCCCGAGGGGCGCAACATCACCGAGAAGATCGCCAACAGCGCCGAGCTCACCCGCAAGAACGGCGAGCTGCAGGTGGCGCTGGAGAAGCTCAAGGAGATCGACGGCTTCAAGACCAAGTTCTTCGCCAACGTGAGCCACGAGCTGCGCACCCCGCTCACCCTGATCCTCGGCCCGGTGGACCAGCTCATCCACGAGACCACCGCCCGCACCGAGCGGGAGCGCGCCCGCCTCACCGCCATCAAGCGCAACGCCCAGTCGCTGCTGCAGCAGGTGAACAACCTGCTCGACCTCGCCCGCATCGACTCCGACCGGATGCCCATGGCCTACGCCCGGGCCAACGTCACGGCGCTGATCCGCGAGATCGCCGCCGGCTTCGAGGGCGAGGCCGAGGCCCGCGCCATCCGCCTGATGGTGCGCGGCGATGCCGACGCCGAAGGCGAGCTCTACGCCGACATCGACCGGGCCAAGTTCGTGCGGGTGCTCACCAACCTGCTCTCCAACGCCTTCAAGTTCACCCCGCCCGGCGGGCGCATCGGCTGCACCGTGGAGCGCCTCGCCGGCGAGCGCCTGCTCATCAACGTGCAGGACACCGGCCCCGGCGTGCCCGACGCCCTGAAGCAGCACATCTTCGACCGCTTCACCCAGGGCGACGAGCAGCTCGGCGCCATCGGCAGCGGGCTGGGGCTCAACATCGTCAAGGAGTTCGTCGAGCTGCACCGGGGCACGGTGGTGGTGCTCGACGCCCCCGGCGGCGGCGCGCTGTTCCAGCTCGAGCTGCCCCTGCAGGCCCCGGACGGCGCCTACGTGCGCAGCGGCAGCGCCCCGCCGCCCGCCGCCCTGCCCGCCGACGCCGCCGCGCCGGCCCTCCACGCGCCCGAGCTCGCCCCGACGCTGGCCTTCCGCCCCGGCCAGCCGCGGGTGCTGGTGGTGGAGGACAACCCGGACCTGCGCCACTTCCTCCACGACGTGCTGGTGGACGAATACAACGTCACCCTCGAGGAAGACGGCGACGACGGGATCAAAGCCGCCCTCGCCGACCCGCCGGACCTCATCGTCACCGACCTGATGATGCCCCGCTGCGACGGCGAGACCTTCCTGCGCACCCTGCGCAGCCGGCCGGACTTCCCCAACGTGCCGGCGCTGGTGCTCTCGGCCCGCGCCGACGACGCGCTGCGCGAACGCCTGCTCGAAGAGCTCGCCCAGGACTACCTCACCAAACCCTTCTCGCCCCAGGAGCTGCGCGCCCGGGTGCACAACCTCGTCACCGTCAAGCGCACGGTGGACATCCTGCAGAAAGAGCTGCAGACCCAGGCCTCGGACATCTGGGAGCTCACCGCCGGCCTCGTCGAGAGCCGCAAATCCCTGCAGCGCAGCTTCACCGCCTTGCAGGTGGCCGACCGCCGCTGGCTCGGGCTGTACGAGAACACCGCCGTCGGCATCGCGCTGGCCGACCGGGACGGCCGCATCCTCTCCGCCAACCCGGCCCTGCAGCACATGCTCGGCTACGGGCCGGACGACATCGCCGGCGTGTCGCTGATCGCCATCACCGAAGCCTCCGAGCGCGCCACCACCGCGCGCAACGTGCACGGCCTTGTCGATGGCGAGCTGCCGGCCTACCACACGCAAAAGCGCTACGAGCGGCGCGGCGGCGGCTACCTGTGGGCCAACGTGTCGGCCTCGCGCATCCCGGCGATGGCCGAGGACGGGCCGATGCTGGCGGTGATCGTCGAGGACATCACCTCGCGGATGGAGGCCGAACGCTCCCTCGCCGCCACGCGGGCCGAGCTCGCGCGGGTGTCGCGCTTCACCGCGATGGGCGAGCTGGTGGCGTCCATCGCCCACGAGGTGAATCAACCCCTCGCCGCGGTCATCACCAACAGCCAGGCCGCCCTGCGCTGGCTGTCGCTGGCCACGCCCAACCTCGACGAGGTGGCCGCCGGGCTGCACCGGGTCAATCGCGACGCCACCCTGGCCGGCGAGGTGATCGCGCGCATCCGCAAGTTCCTGCGGGCCGGCGAGCTCCGCCGCGAGCCTATCGACATCGCCCGCCTGCTGGACGAACTGCTGCAGATGCTGCAGGCCATGCTCACCGACAACGGCGTGCAGGTGCGCGTCCACCTGCCCGACCCGCCGCCGGCCTTCACCGCCGACGCGGTGCAGTTGCAGCAGGTGATCCTCAACCTCATCGTCAATGCGGTGGACGCCCTGCGCGACATGCCCGCCGGCGCCCGCGCGCTGGCGATCCTGGTTACCGCCGAACCCACCGGCGGCGTGCGCATCGCGGTGCACGACAGCGGCCCCGGCATCCGCCCCGAGAGCGAGGCGAAGCTCTTCGACGCCTTCTTCTCCACCAAGCCCGACGGGCTGGGCATGGGCCTCGCCATCAGCCGCTCGATCATCGAGAACCACGGCGGCCGCCTGTGGCTAGACCGCAGCGTGCCCGGCGGCGCGTGCTTCGTGTTCACGATCCCCGATGCCTGAGCCCCCCGCCCGACAGAAAGCCCCCATGGAAACCCCCGACCTCGTCCACGTCGTCGATGACGACCTCTCGGTGCGCGAAGCCCTCAGCAGCCTGCTGCGCTCGGTGGGGCTGGCGGTGCGCACCCACGCGTCGGCGGCGGATTTCCTCGCCGCCCCGCGCGAGCCCGGCGTGGCCTGCCTGGTGCTCGACGTGCGCATGCCCGGCATGACCGGCACCGAGCTGCAGCAGACCCTCGCCCGCGCCGGCGACGACATCCCCATCATCTTCATCACCGCCCACGGCGACATCCCCATGGCGGTGCGGGCGATGAAGGAAGGCGCGGCCGAGTTCCTGCCCAAACCCTTCCGCGACGAAGACCTGCTCGGCGCCATCGACACCGCCCTCACCCGCGCCCGCGCCGCCCGCAAGGAGCACGGCGAGGTGGACGAGATCCGCCGCAAGTACGCCTCCCTCACCGCCCGCGAGAAGGAGGTGATCGCCTACGTCATCAAGGGCGCCCTCAACAAGCAGGCCGCCGCCGAGCTGGGCGTCACCGAGATGACCGTCAAGGTCCATCGCCACAACGTGATGCGCAAGATGGGCGCCGCCTCCATCCCCGACCTGGTGCGCATGATGGAGCGCCTGCAGCCCTGAGCGCACCCGCGCGCCGATGTCATCCGGCTGCAACGGGGGCGGCCTAAGCTGGCCGTCCCTCCCACCCATCCGGAGACAGCCATGTACCTCTCGCCCAGCGACATCCAGCACACCCGCATCCACACCATCGACAACCTGCACGCCGCCTCCCGCGCCTGGGTCGAGGCCACCGAGCGGCTGTCCGAGCTCGCCCTGCGCGCCGGCCGTCTGGCCCTGGACGAAGGCCGCGACCAACTCGAAGAGCTCGCCGAAACCCGCAATTTCAGCTTCGACACCCTGCCCCTCGAACGCTTCGCCGAATGGCGCAGCGAATCCGCCGGGCTGGTGAGCGAATGCTTCGAGATCATCGGCGACGCCCACCAGGCCATGCTGCAGATGGCCAAGGATCAGGTCGCCGTGTTCGACACCGTGCTGCAACGTCAGATGGACCGCGCCGCCCTCTCCGCCGACGCCACCGGCGAAGCCCTGATCGACCACGCCCGCGAAGCCCTGCGTCAGGCCGAAACCGGCTTCAACGGCTTTGCCGATGCCGCCGCCCAGGGCGCCGATCTGGTCGAGGAGCAGGTGCGTCAGGTGTCCGAAGCCCTCGCCGGCGACGCCGACCCGGCCGAGAAGACCGAGGTGGCGCCCCCCGCCCGCAGCCGCCGCACCCGCGCGGGCTGATCCCCACGGCGTTCCTGGCGCTAAAATCACAGCCTTTGGCAGGCGGCGCCCCGCCCCTGCCGGGTCACTCGCCAGGAACGCCATGAACGCCCCCACCCCCACCCAACAGGCCCTCTACCAGGCCCGCTACGGCTCGCCCGAAGCGGCAGTGCCCGCCGCCGGCTCGCCGATCATCGACCACCTGCTGGCCCACCGCTCGGTGCGCGCCTACCTGCCCGATCCGGTCTCGGATGACCAGCTGGCCGCCATCGTGGCCGCCGCGCAGTCGGCCGCCAGCTCCTCCAACCTGCACGCCTGGAGCGTCGTCGCGGTGCGCGACCCGGAGCGCAAGGCGCGCCTCTCCATCATGGCCGGCGACCAGCCCCACATCCGCCAGGCCCCGCTGTTCCTCGTCTGGCTGGCCGATCTCGCCCGCCTCGAACAGGTCGCCACCACCGCCGGCGAAGCCCACGCCGCGCTGGATTACCTGGAGATGCTGCAAGTGGGCTTCATTGACGCCTCGCTGGCCGCCCAGAACGCCGTGACCGCCGCCGAATCCCTCGGACTTGGCACCGTCTACATCGGCGGCATCCGCAATCAGCCCGAAAACGTGGCCGCCGAGCTGCAGTTGCCGCCCCGCACCGTGGCGGTGTTCGGTCTGTGCGTCGGCACGCCCGACCCCGCCCAGCCGGCAGCCGTCAAACCGCGCCCGGCACAGTCCGTCGTGCTGCACCACGAGACCTACTCCCTCCCGGCTCAGGCCAAAGGCCTCGCCGAATACGACGGCGCCATGACCGCCTTCTACGCCAGCCAGGGCATGAAGGTCCGCGGCACCTGGTCCAACCACTCCGCCAAGCGCATCCGCGACGCCGCCGCCCTCACCGGCCGCGACCGCCTCGTCGAAGCCCTCAAGGCCCGGGGCTTCCCGCTCAAGTAAGCCGGTGAATCCCTCACGCAAGGCTGCGAATGCTTCGCGCAGCCTTGCGAATCCTTCTCTCAGCCCTGAGATTGCTTTTCTCACCTATGAGATTGCCTCTTTCAGCCCTGAGATTGCTTCTCCCACCCCTGAGATTGCTTCTCTCACCCCTGAGCTTGCTTCTCTCACCCCTGAGCTTGCTTCTCTCACCCCTGCGATTGCTTCACGCAGCCGTGCACATGTCTCTCGCAGGCCTGCGAATCGTTCTCGCAAGCTTGCGAATGCCATTCGCAGCCCACGCAAGGTCGAACCTCGGCGCCCCACGCATCCCCCCCATCCACGCACACCACCCCCACGACCATGATCCATCTCATCGCCACCGGCGGCACCATCGCCGGCGAAGCTGATCCGGAATCCGGCGGCGCCCGCTACCGGGCCGGCGTGCGCCCCGTGGGCGCCCTGCTGGCCGCCGTGCCGGGCCTCGACGCCTTCGACCTCTCCGCCGAGCAGGTGCTCGCCCTCGACAGCAAGGACATGACGCCCGACGGCTGGCTGACGATCCTCGCCGCGGTGCGCCGGGCGCTGGATGATCCGGCAACGGATGGCATGGTGATCCTCCACGGCACCGATACGCTCGAAGAAACCGCGTATTTCCTGCAGCTCACCGTGCCCGGCGGCAAGCCGGTGGTGCTCACCGGTGCCATGCGCCCGGCCGACCACCCCCAGGCCGACGGCCCGGCCAACCTGCTCGCCGCGGTGCGTCTTGCTGCCAGCCCGGAGGCCCACGGCAAGGGCGTGCTGGTGGTGATGAACGCCACCGCCCACGCCGCCCGCCATCTGGTGAAAGCCCGCACCACCGGGCTCGACGCCTTCGAATCCGCCATCGACTGGACCGATGCCCGGCCCGACGGCCGCTTTGCCGATCTCGCCGCCGATGCCCTCCCGCGGGTGGACATCCTGCCCGGCTACGCCGGCGCGCCCGCCGGGCTGATCGACGCCTGCGTGGCCGAGGGCGCAAGGGGACTGGTGCTGGCCCTCACCGGCCACGGCAGCGTGCCGTCGGCGTGGTTGCCGGCGCTGAGCCGGGCGCGGGAGAAAGGGGTGGTGATCGTCCGGGCCAGCCGCTGCGCCGGGCCGGTGATCCGCAACGCCAACGCCGACGACGACGTCGAAGGCTGGCTCACCGCCGGCAGCCTGCCGCCACCCAAGGCCCGCATCGCGCTGATGCTGGCCCTGGCCAGCAAACGCCCCCTCGCGGCGGACTGACGCCCTCAGGCGCCGGCCACCTTGGCCGGACGCGCCTTCTTCGCAAAGGCCTCGCGGGCTTCCTCGAGGATCTGCACGAGCTCGTCGCGGGCTTCCTTGGACGACTGGATGAGCTTGCCCTCGTCGTGGTCGATGGCCTGCTGACGGGCCAGCACCTCGGCGTCATGGCGGGCAAAGCGGGTCACCATCTGATCCACCAGCGCCGGCGGCTCGTGGAGGAGCTCCAGCGTCCACCGGGCCATCTCGAGGCTCGACGGCAGGGCCTCGCGGATCTGCCGCTCGATGCCCATGTCCATCAGCCGGCTGGCGTGGAAGCGGTTGCGGGCCCGGGCCACGATCTGCACATCGGGAAAATGCTTCTTCACCAGCTCGGCGGTGCGCAGCGACGCCTCCACGTCGTCGATGGCCAGCACGAAGACCTTGGCCTCGCCCACCTGGGCAGCGTGGAGCAGATCGAGGTGGGCCGCGTCGCCGTAGAACACCTTGAAGCCGAACTTGCGCACGGTTTCCACCTGCCCGGCGTCGGCGTCCAGCGCGGTGAAGCGGATGCCCCGCGCCAGCAGCAGCCGGCCCACCACCTGCCCGACCCGGCCGAAACCGGCGATCACCACGTCGCTCGCCTCGGAGGGCATCTGGTCGTAAGCCTTGGGCGGCCGCCGGCCCGCCTCGCGCCGGGCCAGCCAGTCACCAAACATCAGCAGGAGCGGCGACACCGCCATCGACAGGGCCACCACCAGGGTCAGCTTGTCGGCCTGCACCTCGCCCAGCACCTTGAACGACTGAGCCGCGTCGAACAGCACGAAGGCAAACTCGCCGCCCTGGGCCAGCGCCAGGGCCAGCATCCGCGAACCCAGCTTGGGCCCACCCACCAGCCGGCGCAGGCCGTACAGCACCACGACCTTGATCATCACCAGCCCGGCGGTGAGGCCGAGGATCTGCCACGGAAATTTAACTAGCAGGGTGAGGTTGGTGGACATCCCCACCGCCATGAAGAACAGCCCCAGCAGCAAGCCCTGGAAGGGCGCGATGGACGCCTCCAGCTCGTGACGGAACTCCGAATCGGCCAGCAGCACGCCGGCGATGAACGCACCCAGCGACATGGACAGCCCGCCCGCCTGCATCAGCAGCGCCAGCCCCAGCACCGTCACCAGCGCCGCGGCGGTGAACATCTCCCGGCTATTGACCCGCGCCACGTGGCGGAACAGCAGATCGAGGAGCGGCCGCCCCACCACCACCACCGCCACCAGCAGCCCCAGGCCCACCGCCGGATGGGTGAGCGCGGTGGGCTTGCCGGTGCCGAAGAGGGGAATCAGCGCCAGCAGCGGAATCACCGACAGATCCTGGAACAGCAGGATCGCGAAGGCCTCGCGCCCGTAACGGGTGGATAGCTCGCGCCGCTCGGCGAGGGTGGGCAGCACGAAGGCCGTGGACGACAGGGCCAGGATGATCCCCACCAGCGCCGCCGCCGACAGCGACAGGCCCGTGTACAAGCCCGCCGCCGCCAGCGCCGCCGCCACCCCGAAGAGCTGCATCGCCCCCAGCCCGAACACCGACTTGCGCAGCGCCCACAGGCGCGACGGCTTGAGCTCCAGCCCGATCACGAAGAGCAGCAGCACCACGCCCAGCTCGGCGGTATGGAGCAGGTTGTCCGGATCGCGCACGAGCTTCACACCGTAGGGGCCGATGAGCATGCCCACCGCCAGATAGCCGAGCACCGTGCCCAGCCCGGCGCGCTTGAAAAGCGGCACGAAAAGCACGGAAGCCAGCAGCAGGGCGGCGAATGTCGTCAGGGATTGCATGATGGAAAAACGGAAGGCAGCGTGGAGCGTTCAAGTCTCTCACAAAGCGCCGCGGCAATTCGAAATGGAAGGATCCGGAAACAATCGGGCCGCCAGCTGCCAACTCCGTCACGCAAATCCGGGCAGCCCCGTCCGGGGCGGTGTCGCCCGGCTTTACACCGCCCGCCAGGCGCCCTGATCGAGACCATCGACAACTCCCAGGGCACCGAGAATGCCGAGTTCCTGGCCTTCCTGCCCGAGCTCAACGCCGGCCTGGAGAGCTACATCGGCGCTGGTTACGACACCATCTCGGTGCGCCTGCTGTTCGGCTGCTTCGGCGGCACGACGAACGGCAATGGTGCCGGCTACCTGAGCGGCGGTGGCGAGACCACCAACTGCGACAGCGGCGGCTTTGGCGACGTCTTCATCCTCGCCGGCGAGGCGATGCGCGAAACACCCGAGCCGTCCGTCCTCACCCTCGCCGCTCTCGGGCTCCTCAGCGCGGCCTGGCTGCGTCGCCGCGACTGAGCTGATCCGCGCCCGGGCTCACAGCCCCGGGTCTTCACCGCCCCCCGCCAACGCCGCATCCACCACATGGCGCGACAGGTGGGGGGCAAACAGCTCGATGAAGGCGTACACATATCCCCGCAGCCACGCGTTGCGCCGCACGCCGATGCGCGTGGTGCTCGACTCGAACAGGTGCGCCGCGTCGAGCATGCCCAGTTCCTTGTCGGCGGCCGGATCGAACGCCATCTTGGCCAGGATGCCGATTCCCAGGCCCATGCCCACGTAAGTCTTGATGATGTCCGAGTCGATGGCGGTGAGCACCACGTTGGGCTTCAGCCCGCGGCCCATGAAGGCCTTGTTGATCTGGTTGCGCCCGGTGAAGGCAAAGTCGTAGGTGATGATCGGATGCCGGGCGATCGCCTCCAGCGTGAGCGGCTGGGTGCTCAGGATGGGGTGGCGCACCGGCGCGATCACGCAGCGGTTCCACTGATAGCAGGGCAGCATCACCAGCTCGTGCTCCTCGGCGATGGCCTCGGTGGCGATGGCGATGTCCGCCTCGCCCGACAGCACGTACTCGCACACCTGGCGCGGATTGCCCTGGTGCAGTGACAAGCGCACGTTGGGGTAGCGCGTCATGAAGGCCCGGATCACCGACGGCAGGGCGTAGCGGGCCTGAGTGTGGGTGGTGGCGATCGACAGGCTGCCGCTCGCCTCATTGCTGAACTCGGCGCCCACCTGCCGCAGGTTATCCACGTCCAGCAGCATCCGCTCGGCAATCGCCAGCACCTGCCGCCCCGGCTCGGTGACGGCCACCAGTCGCTTGCCGTGGCGCACGAAGATCTCGATGCCCAGCTCGTCCTCCAGCTGGCGGATCTGCTTCGAGACGCCTGGCTGAGATGTAAACAAGGCCTCGGCCGCCTCCGACACGTTGAGCCGATGACGCACCACCTCGAAGACATAACGCAACTGCTGGATGTTCATGCCGATCCTCCGGTCGCCACCACCGACCTATATAACTTTTTGTTCTTATAGTTTAACCCAAACCGCCTTCTACCCTCTAACCCCTCGGTTTACGATGCGCCGCACAAGATATTGGGGCTCATCATGGACTTCGCGTACACCGTTGCAGGTTTCTCCGTCGGCGCCATCGTCGGCCTGACAGGCGTTGGCGGGGGTTCGCTCATGACGCCTCTGCTGGTGCTGCTGTTCGGCGTTCCGGCCTCGGTGGCGGTGGGCACCGACCTGCTCTACGCGGCGGTCACCAAGGCCGGCGGCACCCTCGCCCACGGCCTCAAGGGCACCGTCGACTGGACGATCACCAAGCGTCTCGCCACCGGCAGCATCCCTGCTTCGGCCCTGACCCTGCTGGCGCTCGGCTACTTCGCCCCCGGCGGCATCGGCGGCGCGGTGAGCCTCATCAAGGTGGCGCTGGGCGTGGCCCTGCTGCTCACCGCCGTGGCGATCATCTTCCGCAAGAAGATCCAGGATTTCGCGCTCAAGCACTCCGAAGGCCGCGAGAACCCGCAGCGCACCGCTGCGCTCACCGTACTCACCGGCGCCGTACTGGGCGTGCTGGTGTCGATCTCGTCGGTGGGCGCCGGCGCCCTTGGGGTCAGCGCCCTGTTCTTCCTGTATCCTCGCCTCCCCACGCTGCGTATCGTCGGCAGCGACATCGCCCACGCGGTGCCCCTGACCCTCGTCGCCGGCATCGGCCACTGGTTCCTCGGCAGTGTGGATTGGTCCCTGCTTGGCAGCCTGCTGATCGGCTCTCTGCCCGGCATCTGGCTGGGGAGCCACATTTCCACCCGGGTGCCCGACCGGGTGCTGCGTCCGATTCTGGCAACCATGCTGGTCTTGGTGGGCAGCAAGTTGATCGCGGCCTGACAGCCAGCGCGCCCCTGACAACCAGGACACATTACAAATCATGTACCGTTACGACCCCTACGACCAGAAGATCGTCGACGAACGCGTCGCCCAGTTCCGCGACCAGACCCGCCGCTACCTGGCCGGCGAGCTCACCGACGACGAGTTCCGCCCCCTGCGCCTGCAGAACGGCCTGTACATCCAGCGCCACGCCCCGATGCTGCGCGTGGCCGTGCCCTACGGCCTGCTGTCCTCCACCCAGATCCGCAAGCTGGCCCACATCGCGCGCACCCACGACAAGGGCTACAGCCACGTCACCACGCGCCAGAACTTCCAGTTCAACTGGCCCGAGCTGAAGGTCGTGCCGGAGATCCTGGCCGAGCTCGCCACCGTCGAGATGCACGCCATCCAGACCTCCGGCGCGTGCATCCGCAACATCACCTCCGACCCCTTCGCGGGCGTCGCCGGCGACGAATACATCGACCCGCGCCCGTGGTGCGAGGTGCTGCGCCAGTGGAGCACCTTCCACCCCGAGTTCGCCTTCCTGCCGCGCAAGTTCAAGATCGCCGTGAACGGCGCCGGGCAGGACCGCGCGGTCATCCAGTGCCACGACATCGGCCTCGAGCTCAAGCGTGATGCGGCCGGCGAGATCGGCTTCCGCGTGCTGGTCGGTGGCGGCATGGGCCGCACCCCGATCATCGGTGAAGAGATCACCGATTTCGTGCCGTGGCAGCACATCA
Organism: Zoogloea sp.; assembly: GCA_023150095.1. Lineage (GTDB taxonomy): Bacteria > Pseudomonadota > Gammaproteobacteria > Burkholderiales > Rhodocyclaceae > Zoogloea. Next base: position 56,493 of record JAKLLO010000004.1, read on the forward strand.
TCACCTACTGCGAAGCCATCCTGCGCGTCTATAACCGCTATGGCCGCCGCGACAACCTCTACAAGGCGCGGATCAAGATCCTCGTCAAGGCCCTCGGCATCGCCGAGTTCAAGCGCCAGGTGGAAGCGGAATGGGAATTCGGCAAGAACGGCCCGAACACCCTCACCGAAGCCGAAGTCGCCCGCGTTGCCGGCCACTTCACCACCCCGGCCTACGAAACCCTGCCCGCCGAAGACGCCGGTTACGCCGCCCAGCGCAGCGCCAACCCGGCCTTCGCCGCCTGGGCCCGGCGCAACGTGCTGGCCCACAAGGTGCCCGGCTACGCCATCGTGGTGCTGTCCCTGAAAGACCCGAAGCGCGCCCCCGGCGACATCACCGCCGAGCAGCTCGACCTCGTGGCCGACTGGGCCGACGCCTACAGCTTCGGCGAGATCCGCGCCACCCACGAGCAGAACCTCGTGCTGGCCGATGTCAAACAGTCCGACCTCTTCGCCCTCTGGGAGAAGGCCCGCGCCACCGGCCTCGCGACGCCCACGTTTGGCCTCCTGACCGACATCATCTGCTGCCCCGGCGGCGATTTCTGCGCCCTGGCCAACGCCAAGTCGATCCCCATCGCCAACGCCATCCAGGCCCGCTTCGATGATCTGGATCACCTCTACGACATCGGCGACATCGAGCTCAACATCTCCGGCTGCATGAACTCCTGCGGCCACCACCACGTGGGCCACATCGGCATCCTCGGCGTCGATAAGAACGGCGAGGAGTGGTATCAGGTCAGCCTCGGCGGCAGCCAGGGCAACAACACCAGCATCGGCAAGGTCATCGGCCGCTCGTTTGCCGCCGCCGAAATGCCCGATGTGATCAGCAAGATCATCGACGTCTACCTGGCCCAGCGCCAGGACGGCGAGCGCTTCATCGAAACCGTCCGCCGCACCGGCCTCGACCCGTTCAAGCTCGGCGTGTATGGCGAAGCCGCCGTCAAGGAAAGGAAGCACAATGCCTAAGCTCATCAAGAACGGCCAGGTCATCGACGACGCGGCCCAGATCCTCGTCCTGGACGAAACCCAGGCGCCCGAAGCCCTGACCCTGCCCGACGGCCCGCTGTTCGTGCCCCTGGCCGTGTGGCAGGCCCACAAGGGCCAGATCTCCGGTCGCGCCAGCGTCGGCGTGTGGCTCGACAGCCACGAGAACGTGGACGAGATCGCCGACGACCTGGAAGGCATCACCGCCATCGCCCTCAACTTCCCCAAGTTCACCGACGGCCGCGCCTACTCCGCCGCCGCGCTGCTGCGCAGCCGCTACGGCTTCAAGGGCGAGATCCGCGCCATCGGCGACGTGCTGCGCGACCAGTTCTTCTTCATGCAGCGCTGCGGCTTCGATGCCATCCAGCCCAAGGCCGGCAAGTACTCCGACGCCCAGCTCGAAGAAGCCCTGGCCAGCCTGAAGGATTTCTCGACCCCCTACCAGGCCGCCATCGACCAGCCGGAACCGCTGTTCCGCCGCGCCCAGCGCGCCGCCTGAGCCCGGAGACGCCATGCATCCCAATCAGAACCCCAAGCTCGACGATCCCGTGCTGCTGGCCAGCCTCGAAGCCAAGGTCGCCCAGCTCAAGACCGACCTGGCCGCCTGGGCAGCCGAGCTGCCCGCCATCACCATGGCCAACAGCCTCGGCGCCGAGGACATGGTGCTCACCGACGTGATCGCCACCAGCAAGCTGCCCATCGAGATCTTCTCGCTCGATACCGGCCGCCTGCCGCTGGAAACCTACGACCTGATGGCCAAGGTGCAGCAGCACTACGGCCTCAAGCTCAAGTTCTTCTACCCCAACCACGACGCCATCGAGGCCTACACCCGCGAGCACGGCATCAACGCCTTCTACGACAGCGTCGAGCTGCGCAAGGCCTGCTGCCACGCCCGCAAGGTCGAGCCCCTCGGCCGCGCCCTGGCCGGCAAGCAGGCGTGGATCACCGGCCTGCGCGCCCAGCAATCCACCACCCGCACCGACCTGCCCAAGCGCGAGTTCGACGCCGGCAACGGCCTCATCAAGTTCAACCCGCTGTCCGAGTGGACCGAAAAGGAAGTCTGGGCCTACATCCGCCTCAACAAGGTTCCGTACAACGCCCTCCACGACAAGTTCTACCCGAGCATCGGCTGTGCGCCGTGCACCCGCCCGGTTTCGATTGGCGAAGACGTGCGCGCCGGCCGCTGGTGGTGGGAGAATCCGGAAACCAAGGAATGCGGCCTGCACGTCAAGAAGTGACGCGCACCGAAGAACCCTCAAACGAGTAAAGCAATGTCGACGCTCACCAAACAAACCCTGAGCCACCTGGACTGGCTCGAATCCGAAGCCATCCACATCATGCGCGAGGTGGCCGGCCAGTGCAGCAACCCCGTGCTGCTGTTCTCCGGCGGCAAGGACTCCATCTGCATGCTGCGGATCGCCGAAAAGGCCTTCCGCCCGGGCAAGTTCCCCTTCCCGCTGATGCACATCGACACCGGCCACAACTACCGCGAAGTCGTCGAGTTCCGTGACAAGCGCGCCGCCGAGCTCGGCGAGCGCCTGATCGTGCGCTCCGTCGAAGACTCCATGAAGCGCGGCACGGTCGTCCTCAAGCACGAGAACGAATCCCGCAACAAGCACCAGTCGGTCACTCTGCTCGAGGCCATCGAAGAGTTCGGCTTCGACGCCTGTATCGGCGGCGCCCGCCGCGACGAAGAGAAGGCCCGCGCCAAGGAGCGGATCATGAGCTTCCGCGACGAGTTCGGCCAATGGGACCCGAAGAACCAGCGCCCGGAGCTGTGGAACCTCTACAACGCCCGCAGCCACAAGGGCGAGAACATCCGCGCCTTCCCGATCTCCAACTGGACCGAGATGGACGTCTGGCAGTACATCGAGCGCGAACAGCTCGAGCTGCCGTCGATCTACTTCGCCCACACCCGCCCGGTGGTGATGCGCCAGGGCTCGATCGTCCCGGTCAATGTGCCGCTGATGACCGGCGAGCTCACCAACCTGCCGAAGGCCGGCGAAGAAATCATCGACCTGCAGGTGCGCTTCCGCACCGTGGGTGACATCTCCTGTACCGCGCCGGTCGAATCCGACGCCGACACCGTCGAGAAGATCGTCATCGAAACCGCCACCACCACGATTACCGAGCGCGGCGCCACCCGCCTCGACGACCAGACTTCCGACGCCTCCATGGAGCAGCGCAAGAAGGAAGGCTACTTCTAATCGCCGCCCCGGAATCCAAGGAATACAGAACCATGTCCGCACCCGAAAAACTGCCCGACGTCGACAACGGCCTGCTGCGCTTCCTCACCTGCGGCTCCGTCGATGACGGCAAGAGCACCCTGATCGGCCGCCTGCTGTTCGACACCAAGGCCATCCTCGCCGACACCCTCACCGCCATCGAGAAGACCTCCAACAAACGCGGCCTCACCGCGGTCGATCTGTCGCTGCTCACCGACGGCCTGCAGGCCGAGCGCGAGCAGGGCATCACCATCGACGTCGCCTACCGCTACTTCTCCACCGGCACCCGCAAGTACATCATCGCCGACGCCCCGGGCCACGAGCAGTACACCCGCAACATGGTGACCGCGGCCTCCACCGCCAACGTCGCGATCATCCTGATCGACGCACGCAAGGGCGTGCTCACCCAGACCCGCCGCCACAGCTACCTCGCCAAGCTCGTGGGCATTCCCCACGTGGTCGTTGCTGTGAACAAGATGGACCTGGTGGATTACGACCAGGCCACCTACGACAAGATCGTCGCCGAATACAAAGCCTTCGCCGAACAGATCGGCCTCACCGACGTGCGCTTCATCCCCCTGTCGGCCCTCGTCGGCGACATGATCGTCGATCGCGGTGACAGCCTGAACTGGTACGACGGCCCCACGCTCATCGAGATCCTCGAAGCCGCCCCGGCCGCCCACACCGAAAAGGCCGAGAGCTTCCGCTTCCCGGTGCAGTACGTGTGCCGCCCGCAGGCCTCCGACAACCCCGAGCTCCACGACTACCGCGGCTTCATGGGCCGCGTCGAATCCGGCGAGATCAAGGTCGGCGACAGCGTCACCGTGCTGCCCAACGGCCTCACCACCAAGGTCAAGGACATCCAGCTCTACGGCGAATCCCTGCCCAAAGCGATCCACGAGCAATCCGTGACCCTGCTGCTGGAAGACGAGATCGACATCTCCCGTGGCGACATGATCGTCAACAGCGAAGAACTGCCGGCCCAGACCAAGCAGATCGACGCCGTGGTGTGCTGGCTCTCCGAAACCCCGCTGTCGCCCGCGCGCACCTACTGGCTGCGCCACACGACCCGTGAGGTCAAGGCCAAGGTCGCCGGCATCGCTCACCGCGTAGATATCAACACGCTGTCAAAGGATGCGGCAAGCACCCTCGCGATGAACGACATCGCCCAGCTCAGCCTCAAGCTGGCACAGCCGATCTTCGCTGACAACTACACCGACTCCCGTGCCACCGGTGCTTTCATCCTCATCGATGAATCGACCAACAACACCGTCGGCGCCGGGATGATCATCGGCTGATCTGGTAAGCGCTGGGCCGCACTACCGTGCCCCCTTCGCCGAAATACAAATCCCCAGGTAGCGGCAACGCGCCTGGGGATTTTGTTTTGGGCCAACACAGATCCGCGGCTGGCCTACGATCCCCACCGGCCCACTCCCACCGCGGAGGGCCCAGATCGGCGTCCCGTTTGGCCCAATGGCCGACGCCCCGCCCCCATCGACAACCATCTGATCGTGAACCCGACCCGACTGATCGCCATCGGAGACAAGAACCAGCGCTCAGCGGGTTTGCGGCCCGCCCGCAATCAACCCACCGTCATCACGAGGCCCACCAGTGTGCGGCCGATCGTGGATGAGCCCTTCGCGCAACTGAAGAAAGCCCTCACGCGGCTGCTAGCCCCACGGCAAAGCCGGATCTAGAAATCCATGCCACATCTCTGGCCGCCGGACTCAATCGGCGCCGGGAGAAGAGACGATTGCCGCCGCCCGCGAACCTAATTCGTAAGCCCCCGGCAATCCCCTCTTGACCAAGCCTCAGGCTGAATCCGGCCTCCACCGATGGGGCAACAACTCTCCGATCCGACTCTGCGGCTGAGTCGGCAGGCGGGTGAGGACATCCTTCAGATAGGCGTAGGGCTCATGCCCATTCAGGCGCGCCGACTGGATCAGGCTCATGATCGCCGCCGCCCGCTTGCCGGCGCGCAGCTAACCGGCAAAGAGCCAGTTCTTGCGGCCAATGGCAATCGGCCGGATCTGAACCGCCCCGGATTTGGTGGAGGCCCAATACTCTGAGAGGATTGAGCCATGACCAAATCGAACAAGTTTTCCCCTGAGGTGCGCGAGCGTGCGGTGCGCATGGTGCAGGAGCACCGGGGCGAGTCCCCCTCACAGTGGGCGGCCATCGAGTCGATCGCCCCCAAGATCGGCAGCGTGCCGCAGACGCTGCATGAGTGGGTCAAGCGCCACGAGATCGATTCGGGGACACCGGACGGCATCACCACGTCCGAGTTGCAGCGCCTGAAGGAGCTCGAACGCGAGAACAAGGAGCTGCGCAAGGCCAACGAGATTCTCAAGCTGGCCAGTGCGTTTTTCGCCCAGGCGGAGCTCGACCGCCGCTTGAAGTCCTGAGGGGTTTTGTGGACCGGCATCGACAGGCCTACGGGGTCGAGTCGATCTGCAAGGCGTTGCAGATTGCTCCGTCGGGCTACTGGCGCCATGCGGCACTCACGCGCGAGCCCCACAGACGCTGCGCCCGCGCCCAGCGCGACGAGGCCCTGATCCCGCACATCCAGCGGGTGTGGCACGCCAACCTGCAAGTCTATGGCGCGGACAAGGTCTGGAAACAGATGAACCGGGAGGGTTTGCCAGTGGCGCGTTGCACGGTCGAGCGGCTCATGCGCCGCCTGGGCCTGCGCGGGGTAAGGCGTGGCAAGGTCGTGCGCACGACGGTCGGTGACAGCAAGGCAACCTGCCCGCTCGATCGGGTCAATCGGCGGTTCAGTGCCGAGCGCCCGAACCAGCTATGGGTCAGCGATTTCACCTACGTCTCGACCTGGCAGGGCTGGCTGTACGTGGCCTTCGTGATCGACGTTTTTGCCCGGCGCATCGTGGGCTGGCGGGTCAGCAGCACCATGCGCACAGACTTCGTGCTCGATGCCCTGGAGCAGGCCTTGTACGCCCGGCAGCCCGAGCGGGACGGCCCCCTCGTCTGCCACTCGGATCGCGGGTCGCAATACGTCAGCATCCGCTACACCGAGCGGCTGGCCGAGGCGGGCATCGAACCCTCGGTCGGCAGCAAGGGCGACCGCTACGACAATGCACTGGCCGAGACGATCAACGGGCTGTACAAGGCCGAGCTGATCCACCGGCGTGCGCCCTGGAAAACCCGGGAATCCCTGGAACTGGCAACCCTGGAATGGGTGTTCTGGTTCAACCACCACAGGCTGCTCGCGCCCATTGGGTACATTCCCCCGGCCGAAGCTGAGGCAAACTACTACCGGCAACTTGCCAGTCAGGCCGTAACGCCCGCCTGACCTAAACCAAATGGCCTCCACGGAAGGCGGGGCGGTTCAGGTTGAAGCTGGACGCCCATCTGGCCGACCCACTGCGCGAGCGTGGATTGGGGGATCGCGAGCCCCGCCCGGCCGAAGATCCCTTCCTGGCGGTACAGCGGCAGATGATCCTTGTACTTTGCCACCAGCAGCTGGGCTAGGAGTCCGGTGGTGGGGAGGCCCTTGTCGATCACGTGGGCCGGAACCGGGGCCTGCACCAGCGTTTCGCACAACCCGCAGACCCACTTGCCGCGAATGTGGCGTTCGGCACTGAAGGTGCCGGGGGTGTAGTCGAGCTTCTCCGCCACGTCCTCCCCGATGCGCTTCATCTGGCAACCGCAGGCGCAGAGGGTGAAGGCGGGTTCGTGATGGATCTCGGTACGGGGCAGCTCCGGCGGCGGGGGTTTGCGCTTGGCCTGGCCCTTGGCGGATGCGGGTTTGCCGGAGAGCTGCTCAAGCTCCTCGGTCATCGCAGCGAGGTTCGCCTCGACCGTTTCCTCGAACAGTTGGGCCTGCTCCAGCGGCAAGCGTTCAGTCTTGACGCCGAAGCGCCAGCGCTTGTGCAGCGAGAGCTCGTGGGTGAGCTGGTCGATCTTGGCCTGGCGCCAGACGAGCTCCCGGTTCTGGGCGATGAGCAGCTGACGCAGGGCGTCGGCGTCCAGTTCGTGGAGGTTGGCGGGAAGAACCATGCCCGGATCATGCCGCGCCACGCTCCGGGTCACCATCGGGGCAACTCCGAATGGTGCACCGTCAAATCATCCGGATCGCGCCATCGCTCCCCAGGTGCTGCCAGGGCAGGCCGAGCACCAGGGTGTCGAACTGGGCCTGGGTGAGCATGAGCGAACCGGCCCCTTCCGCCCAACGGAAGCGCCCTTGGTTGAGCCGCCGGCAGGCGAGCCAGATTCCCTGGCCGTCGTGGACCAGCACCTTCAGCCGGGTGCCGCGCCGGCTGGCGAAGAGATAGGCGTGATGGGGGCGCGCCTCGCCGAAGACCTGCACCACCTGGGCGAGGAGCGTGTCCATGCCGGCCCGCATGTCGAGCGGCGCCACCGACAGCCACAAGGCCTCGACCCGGATCACCCGAGCCACTCGCGCAGCCAGGCACCACAGGCTGCGGCCGAGGACGCGGGCCACTCGACCGTGACCACTGCAGCACCTTTGCGCAGTTCCAGCCGGATGGGGGGATCAACGTGGGGGGAAAGCTGCACCGGGACAAAGCCGCCCATCGGCTCGGAGGCCGCCACACGTAAGGGCAGGCAAGACAACGCCGGCGGCTCGATTTGCGCAGTTCCAGCCGGATGGGGGGATCAACGTGGGGGGAAAGCTGCACCGGGACAAAGCCGCCCATCGGCTCGGAGGCCGCCACACGTAAGGGCAGGCAAGACAACGCCGGCGGCTCGATGCCCCGTTCGCGCATCCAGCGCCGCAGCTGGTTGGCATTGATCCCGTTCACCAGGGCCACCCCGGCGACCGACGCGCCGGGCTCCCCGCAGGCTTCGATCAGGGACTGTTTGAATGCCTCGGAGTGGGTGCGACGGGTACGGCGGGGCTTCGTGACGTTCATGAAAGTGTCCACTTCTATGCGTAGTGGACACTATGCTTAGCGAGCTAAGCGGCTGGGGGAAGGTGAGTTTGCCGGGGGCTTACCCACCTTCGGCGGCTTCAATGAGCACAGAGAGAACCTCGGCGCTGCCGGGGTTTTTACTTTCTTGGGCTTTCGCACTGAACCGCCACGACCCTAGGGGTTGATATCTGCCAGGGTATGCTTGTGGGGGCCACTTGGGACGAGATTCGGTGAGGCGCTTACATAGGTCGGGTGGGGCGAGTTTCAGCTCGAGCCGCCTTCGGCGTTCACTGCCGCGAAGACCTCACGGGCGGCGTTCAGGCCGTTGAGTGCCGCCGGAAACCCGGCATAGACCGCCATCTGCATGATCACCTCGACGATCTCTTCCCGCGTGACGCCGACGTTCAGTGCGCCGTGCAGGTGAACCTTGAGTTGCGGCGCGGCGTTACCCATGGCCGTGAGCGCCGCCACCACGGCGATCTCGCGACTGCGCAGATCGAGCTCGGGGCGGGAGTAGATGTCGCCAAAGGGGAACTCGATGAGATAGCGGGCGAAGTCAGGCGCGATGTCAGCCAGGCTGGCGATGACGCGCTCACCCGCCTGGCCGTCGATTTCGCGCAGCTTTTCCAGGCCGCGGTGGTAGCGGGGATTGGTGTCGGGGGTCATGAGAATTTTCCTTCCGTGGTTCAGGCGCGTAGCGAAGGGGTGTCTCCAGATCCCGGTAGTGCTCGATCTTGGCGTGCAGCGCCTGGGCGGCCTGCTGCATGGCGTCGATCGAAGCGAGCACCTGCGCGAGGTGCTGTTCCAGCATCTCGCGCCGCGCGGGCGCGGTACCTTCCCCTTCGCTGCGAAGTTGGGCGAAAGCCTGCATCTGCCCGATGGGCATCCGGGTTTCGCGCAGGCGCAGCAGGAATCCGATCCAGTCCAGGTCCGAGGCCGAGTAGCGGCGCTGGCCGCCGGGCGCGCGGGCGACGGGCACGATCAGCCCGGCACGCTCGTAGTAGCGCAGGGTGTGTGCCGTCAGGCCGGTGCGTTCGGCAACTTCGGTAATGGTCAGGAGGGATGCCATGGGAAGGATTTTCAAAGTTCGAGTGCGCTCGAAGTCAAGCCCTTCCACTTGGCGATGTCAACCGCTACCCACCGACTTGGGCGCCTGCCCGAAGTGCCGGGAGAAGGCCGCGCTGAAGCTGGCCGGGTGGCCCTTCTCGTCGTCTGCCGCGCAGGTGGTGGTGGTTGCCGGTTTGGGGGTTGAGCCCTGGGGCGCTGGGCACGACGCTGGCCGGTCCCCGTCCCCGACGCTAGGGCTGCGCGACCCCCAGTTCTTCGATGCTTGCCGGCCCCTGGCGGGGTTCGGCGGAGATGGCCTGGAGAAAGGCGAACAGGGCTTTTCTTTCGCGGGCGTTGAGGCCGAGGGGGCGGACTTCCGGCGAGGTGACGGGAAGATCGGGCTGGTATTTGGCCGGGCCGGTGGGGCGGAACTGGACCATTCCCGCGTCGTACATGGCGATGACGCCCTGGTTCTCGGTCAGGGGGAAGCGGCCGTTGTGCATGTAGTTGCCGGTGTGCATGACGTCGCGCAGGCTGGGGGTGCGGAAGCGGCCCTTGTCTTCGGGCCGGCCGGTGACCTCGAATCGTCCCAGGTCTTCCAGCTCGCGGCCATGGAAATGCAGGCCGTTGCTGTGGAAGCGGTTGTCGGAGAACAGCGGGGTGTTGTGGCAGTTGATGCAGCGGGCCTTGGTGCGGAACAGGTGGAGGCCCCACAGGGCGTTGTCGGAGAGGGCCTGGGGCTGGCCCTTGAGGAAGCGGTCGAAATCGCTGTCGCGGCTGATGAGGGTGCGTTCGAAAGTGGCGATGGTCTGGGCGATGCGCTCGATGCTCACCGCGCGGCTGCCAAAGGCCGCCTCGAACAAGGGGCGGTAGTCGGCCCGGGCGGCAACCCGGGCGACCGCCTCGGCGGGCGTGGAGTGCATCTCAAGGGGGTTGGCGATGGGGCCGCTGACCTGCTCTTCGAGGCTGGCGGCGCGGCCGTCCCAGAACAGGTCCTCCACGTAGGCCGTGTTGAGGATGCTCATGGAGTTGCGTGTGCCGAGCTGGCCGATGTGCCCGGGGGATACGCTGCGCCGGTCGGTCCAGCCAGTGGCCGGGTCGTGGCAGTGGCTGCAGGCGATCTGCTGGTTGCGGGAGAGGATGGGGTCGAAGAACAGGCGCTGGCCGAGGGCCACCTTGGCGGCGGAATAAGGGTTGCCGGCGGGGAAGGGGACAGGCGGTAGCAGGCCCAGGTCGGCGAAGCCCGCCTTGACGCTGTCGTCCACCGTGGGGGCGGGCCAGTGGGGCTGATGGGCAGCACCGGGGACGTAACGGGCGTAGGCGCTGCGCAGGCGGGCCAGTTCGGCGGCGGGCAGATCCTGCTCCGGCGCGGGCCGCGGCCGGGCCAGGCTGGGGCGGCTCAGGGAGGCGTGGAGCAGCAGGCCGGGGGGCTGGCCGGTGTCGGGGCAGTGCTGGAAGCAGTAAGGGGCGAGGCTGCCGTCCGTGTGCCGGGCCCATACCGGGGTGTCCGGGCGCAGGCCGGGAAAGGCCGCCTGCAGTTCGGTGGTGGAACCCGGCGTGGTGCTGCGGAACAGGGCATGGATTTCGTCAGGGGTGGGCAGGCGCCAGTTGCCGAGGCCACAGGGCGCGGCCTGGCGGAGGCGGTGCTCGGCCGCGTCGAGCTGGCCCCGGGTGAGCGGGCCGGCCAGGTGCCACAGGCTCTCGACGGTGAGCGGGGTGGGGCCCTGGGTGTCGTCAACGCAGGCGGCGGCCTCTCCGGGTGCGGCGGCGATGCCTTTGCCGATGAGCGGGACGAAGCGCCGGGCCGGCGGGATGTGGGGCAGGGGCGGGTCGTCCAGGCGCGGGCCGCGGACCAGACGGAGGTGGGCGTGGTCGCCCCGGGCCAGGCTGATGCCGGGCTGGATGTAGTGCCCTGCATCGAAGGCCACCGCGAGGACGCCGTCCACCCGGCGCAGTGTGCGTGTCCAGTAGAAGCCGGCGCGCCGGTCTGGGAAGGCCTTGGCGTCGACGGCCGGATCAGTCGCCGCGGCAGCCCCGGTGCGCAGGGTTTCCAGCTCCCTGGCGCTGGGCAGTCGCCAGTCGGTGTGGCCGCACAGCGCGCTGCGGTTGACCGCGGCGACGTAGTCGGTGGCCCGGCAGCTGGCGGTATGGCCGCCACAGTCGGGTGGATGGATCGGTGCCGCGGCGGGCTCGGGCAGGTAGCGGTGGTCGGCGGCCCGCGGGCCAGCCGGCGTTTTGCGTTCCCAGCTCAGGCCGCTGGCGGTGTCGATGACGCAGGCGGCCGAGGCTGCATCGGCGGGCGCTCCGCCGGCATCCTTGAAGCTGTAGCGGGAGGGGCCGACCGGCAGGGTGCAGGAGGCGGCCAGGGGCAGGAAGGCGAGGGCGAGAAGGTGCCGGTTCATGGGGCGTTCAGGGTTGGGCGGGCAGCATGGCGGCCCGGTGGATCTTGAGCCGTGGGGCGAGGCTGCGGATGCGCTGGTTGACTGCGGCCGCGTCGAGCTGCGCCAGGGCCGCGGTGGTCCGTTCGGGGCGGAGCAGGTCGCCGTCCTGGCGGTAGCTGCGCAGCATGGCGGCCATGCGTGATTCGTCGGAGGCCTGCTGCGCGGGTTCGGCGGATTCGCGCTGACGCCGGAAACGTTCGATGGCGTCTGCATCGAGGCCGTGGGCAAGCAGGTCGTCGAAGGTTTGCAGGGTGTGCCGGACGAGTTCGTCCTCCCGCTCCGGCGAGCAGGTGAAGCGGATGCTGCCGAGGAAGTGCTTGTCCACGGCATCGATCTGGTTGCTGACGCTCACGCTGTAAGTGCCGCCCAGGTTCTCGCGCAGCTCGGTGCGCAGCCGGGTGCTCAGTTCGCGCATCAGGGCCTGCAGGGCCAGTTCGTTTTCCGGGGAGGCATCGTCGGCGGGGCCCTGGATCGACAGCAGGACTTCGGTGCGCTGGGCCGTGCCGCCGTGCAGGCGCAGATCGGCCGGCGGGCTGCGGCGGCGCAGGGGCCGGGCCGCAGGGGCGGCATCCTCGTGCGCCGGGAGGCTGGCCAGGTAGCGCTCGACGAAGGGGCGCAGGGCCGTCGGCTGGCCGGGCGTGAGGAGGATCACCGTGCTTTCGGCGGGTGGCAGCAGTGCCCGCACGATGTCCCGGGCACGGGCGCTGTCGGCCAGCCACAGGATGTTCTCGGAGTCCAGTGGGGTGCTGCGGGGGTCGTCCAGCAGGCTTCGGCGGACGGCTTCCTGGAGTTGCCAGGAGGGGTTGCCGGCAAGCTCCTTCAGACCCGCCCGGATGCGGGCCATCTGGGCCGGGCTGGCGACGGGGCGGGGCCGGGTGAGCTGCAGGTGGAGCAGCTGGAAGGCGTCTTCCAGGTGGGTGTCGGGGCTGGTGATGATGATCTGGCTGCCCAGGTCGGCGGCGCTGCTGCGGATGCCGATTCCGCGCTGGGCCTTCCAGCGGGAGAAGGGTTCGGCATCCATGTTGACGGTGCGCCGGTCGAGCCAGGACAGGGCCTGGCCGGCGAGGGGGTGGTTGCCGTCGGACAGGTGCAGCAGCCCGCGCGGGCTGTGCAGGCCGATGGTGAGGGTATTGCCCCTGCGGGTGCTGGGCACCACCAGGGCTTTGAGGCCGTTGGAGAGGGTCCAGGCCTCGCCGCCGGGAATGCCGTCGAGGGGGGCGATGGTGGTGATGCTGCCGGCCTTGGGTGGGTCCGTCAGGCGGACCAGGCGGACGTCCTCCTGCTTGCGGGCAGGGGCCGCGGCGGCCGGGCGGACGGATTCCTCCAGGCGGGCAAAGTGCGCCGCATCCAGCGGCGGGGTGTCGAAGTCCTTGCCTTCCCAGATCACCAGCTGCTCGGCGCTGGCCCGCATGTCCAGCCACGCGGCGTTCAGTTCGCCAGGCTCGAGCATGAGCAGGCGGTCGGCCAGCAGGGCGTGGTGCTGGCGGGGCGACAGCAGGGGCTCGCCGTTGCTGCGGGCCGCTTCGAGGCGCCCGATGAGGGTGCGGGAGTCCATCAGCGTGGTGCCGCTGGCGAGCTGCTTGAGGCCGGTGACGAAGAGGTCGCGCTGGGGGCGCAGTTCATCCAGGGAGAAGCCGTTGCGGTCCAGGTCGCCAAGCTCGGCGAGGAGCTGGCGGGCGCCGTCCTCGGCGCTGTGCCCGGCGGCCAGGGGCAGACGGGCCTGGAGCATGCGGCTGCCGTCGGGCAGGGGGGCGAGCTGCAGGCTCAGGCTGGCCCGGTGGCCTTGCTGGCGGGTGGCGCTGCGCTGGCTGGCCAGCCGCAGGGCCAGGTTTTCGACGGTATGGGTCCACAGGGCTTCCTGGCTGTTCAGGACCAGCCGGGGCTGGCGCTGGGCCAGGGAGACCGCCCGGGTGCTGCGCTCCGGGTCGGCCAGGGCGAGGTGGCGGATGCCGTCGGTCACCGGTCGCAGCCGCGGCGGGCGCTCCGGGAAGGGGCGGGCGGGGAGGCCGCCCAGGGTGCGCTCGATGAGCCCCTGGAGGTGCCGGGGGTCGAAGTCGCCGACAGCGAGAACGTGCATGTTGCCAGGGGCGTACCAGCGTTCGTAGAAGGCCTTGAGGCGGGGGGCCTCGGCGGCCTGTACCTGTTCCATCACCCCGATCGGGTTGCGCTCGGGGTAGTGGCTGCCGGGCAGAATGGCACTGATGAGGCGGGGCGACAGGCGCTGGCCGGGGCCCTGGCGGGCCCGCCATTCGGCTTCGATCACGCCCCGCTCGCGGATCACCTCGTCGGGGCTGAAGCTGGCGTGGGCGGCCCATTCCCGGAAGATCTCCAGGGCTTCGGCGAGCCGCGCCGGCTCGCTGTCGGGCAGGGTCAGCATGTAACGGGTCTGGTGATGACCGGTGAGGGCATTGGAGTCGCGGCCAAAGCGCAGGCCGAGGGCTTCAAGGCGCGTGACAAGGCTATTGCCGGGGTAGCGCGCGGTGCCGTTGAAGAGCATGTGCTCGACGAAGTGGGCGTAGCCACGCTCATCGTCGGCTTCATCCATGGCACCCACGTCAACCGTCAGCCACAGGTGGATCTGGCCCTTGGGGTGGGCGTTGGGCAGCAGGCTCCAGCCCAGGCCGTTGCCAAGCCGCCCACTGCGGAGCTCCGGGTGGGTCGGCAGGGGGGTATCGGCCAGGGCGGGGAGGGCGGCGGCCAGCAGGCAGCCCAGCAGCAGCGCGAGCGGCCGCCGGGCGGAGGGGCGAAAAGAAAGCAGGGGCATCAGAAGCGGTAGCCGAGTTCCAGCCAGAACTGCCGGCCGGCCTCGTAGATGGTCGAGGTGGAGGTGGTGTCCAGGGTGTTCGTGCGGTTGAGCAGGTTGTTGATGGTGAAGGTGACGAAGGCTTCCTGGCCGGCGGTGGTGGGGATGCTCCAGTTGATGCGGGTGTCCCAGGTCAGGGCCGGGCCGAAGCTGACCTGGTCGTAGCTGTTCACCTGGGTGCCCTGGTAGTCGGCCTTGCCGTTGAGGGCCATCTTCTTGAAGCCGGTGCGATAGCGCAGGAAGTTGCCGATCTGCAGCCGGGCCTGGGGGATGTAGGTGTTGAAGAGCAGCCGCAGGGTCTGGGGCCGGGCGTAGTTGTCGGCGGGGCGGTCGGCCCAGCGGATGAACTTGCCGTCGTAGCGCACCATGCGCTCCAGGTCGCCGCTGCCGAGGTCGCTGAGGGTGTCGGCGTAGCTGGCATGGGAGGTCTCGACCCGGGTCCAGTCCAGGGCGCCCATCACCGTGGTGGTGGTGCCGAAGGCCTGGATGGGCTTGCGGCTCTCGTAGGCCAGGGACCATACGCTGCTGTCGGACTTGCCCACGTTGTCCCACCAGTAGTTGCCGGCCGAGCGCAGGTGGAGGACGACTTCATCGCGGCTCTTGCGCCCGACCCGCTTCAGGGTCCATAGGCCATCGGCCCATTTCTGGCGGACGCCCAGTACGGTTTCATCGCTGTAGGGCACGTCCAGGTCGCCGATGTGGTACATGGCGGCGGTACTGGAGGGGGTGGGGGTGCCCCACATGCCGAGCACGCCGCCCACGAGGTTGCGGTCCTGGGTGGCCATCTGCAGGGACAGGCGTTCGCGGAAGGTGTGGAACTGCATGAAGTTACGACCGTAGTAGCGGTTGTAGCCGCCTTCCAGCACGGTCTGGCCGTTGCCCAGGGCGTCGAGGAAGAGGGCACTGCGCGGCGCCAGGCTGCCCTTGGGCGACAGGTTGCTGTCGTCGTAGCGCAGGCCCAGGCGGGCGGTCAGGCGATCGTAGCGGATCTCGTCCTGGATGAAGGCGCCCTGGCTGGATTCGTTTACTTCGAACTTGCCCGCCTGGTAGATGATGCGCCGCTTGAGGAACTGGCCCTTGCCGGTCGAGGTGGGCGCGAGGGAGCAGGTGGCGCTGTCGATGGTGCCGTCGGCCTGCATGCAGGTGGTGGTGGCTGTGGCGACGGTGTATTGCTCGTACTGGGTGCTGCGCTCGTAAAAGGACTCCTTGCGCTCCAGCTCGATACCGGCCTGCAGGCGGTGCTCCATGCCCAGCAGGGTGAGGGGCTTGAGGTCGGCCCGGCCGGTGTAGTTGAGGGTGTCCTGCTGCTGGTTGATGTCGCCGTAGCCGCCTTCGCCGCTGCTGCTGCCCGGCACGCCCCAGTTCTTGTCGGCGGCGGAGTAGCTCCACTGCTTCCAGGTGCTGGCGTCGCCATCCCGGGAGCTCTTCATGCTGCTCCAGGTGAGGCGCTGGGTCAGCTTCACGTCGTCGAAGCGCTTGACCAGGCCGGCGTTCACGCCGACCCCGCCGGACTCCAGGTGGAAGAAGCTGTTCCGGGCGTTGCTGATGAAGTAGTCGTTGTCGGACGGCGCATAGCTGATCGAGAGGTCCAGGTCGGTGTCCCGGTCGAGCTTGGCGAAGCCCTTCAGGAAGAGGTTGTCGATCTGGCGGTGCTGGACCTTGCGCGTGCTGTCCCCGGCCATGCCGGCGTTCCCGGTGTAGCCGGCGAGGGGGATTTCCGCGCTGCGGCGGACGAAGCTGCCGATGAAGCCGAAGCTGTCATTCACCTTGGATTCGATGGCGGCCCGGTAGGTCATCTTGTCGAAGCGGGGCTGCTCGGTCATATCGGCGGAGCGTTCGTAGTCCTGCCTGTCGGCCGGGGCGACCTTGGCCTGCATCCATTCGGAACGGGTCATCTCCACCGACACGCGGCCGCCGAGGCTGCGTTTGGGCGCGCAGGTCTCGGCGCTGACCACGCCGCCGCTGAAGCGGCCGTAGGCGGCCGGCACGTTGGCGTCGCGCACGGTCACGTCGCAGATCAGGCTGGAGTCGATGGCGAAGCCCTGGCTGGCTGAGGGCGGGCTGTTGTTGCTGTTCACGCCGCTGAGGCTGGCGCTGGTGCTGGCCGGGTTGATGTCGTTGTTGATCGGCATGCCGTCCAGCTGGTAGAGGTTAGCGTAGAACTTGGCGCCGTTGATGCTGATGTCGGCGGGGGCGATCTCGCCCTGGGAGCCCGAGCGCTGCTGCTGTTCGCTGAACTGCACGCCGGGGTGCAGCTTGAGCAGGCTGGTGATGTCGCCGTTGCCGGAGGGCATGGCGCGCAGGGTGGCTTCATCCACGCTGAACACGCCGACCGACGGATCCCGCTCCCCCTTTACCCGCACCGGCGCCAGAGTGGCGTCGTCGCTGGCCGGGGTGCCGGGCGGCGGCAGGGCGGCCGTTTGCGGCACGGCTTCCACCAGCACCGCGTTGCCGCTTACCGGGCGGTGCCGCAGGCCGCTGCCGGCGAGCAGCTGGTCGAGGGCTTCCAGCGGGGTGAGGCGGCCCTGAACGGCCGGGGCCGTCTTGCCGGCAACCACGCCGGGGGCGTGGGAGATCTGCAGCCCGGTCTGCTGGCCGAGCACGACCAGGGCCGCACCGAGGGGCTGGGCGGGGATGAGGACGCTGACTTCCTGGGCGTGGGCAGCAGGGCAGGCAAGGCCGAGCAGCGCCGCGGCGAGCAGGGCGGGAGCGGTGGGGCGAAGTGCGTTGGTTTTCATCGGGGCAGTCGAATGGTTGTTGTTCGATGCCTGTAAGACGCTGCGGACAGGGGGCTACCTCACCCCCTTGCGCAAATATTTTTCAGCGCACCACCCGAATGCCCGGCAGCCGCATCACGCGGCGCTCGGCGGCGGCGGCGAGCAGGGCCAGGGCGGTGTCCGGGTCCTTGCTGCTGACGGTGCCGGAAACCCGCTGCCGGCGGGCGTCGGCCGAGGGCACCAGGATGATCAGGTGGGTGTGGCGGCCGAGTAAGGCGAGGGCATCGGCCAGGGGCGTGTCCTGGAACACCAGGGTGCCATCGGTCCAGCCCTCCTCCTGGGGCAGGGCGCGGGGTTCGACGTGGATGCCGGTGACGTCGAGGCGTACCCGCTCGCCGGCTCCCAGCGTGGCCGGGGGGGTATCGGCCGGACACTCGCTGCAGGTGGCCCGCACCCGGCTTTCGAAGACGCTCAAGGTGGTGCTGCCGGTTTCCTGGCTGACATCAAAACGTGTGCCCAGGGCTTCTGCATTTCCGTCCTGGGTCTTGACGGTGAAGGGACGAGGCGGGGTCTGGCGGGCCACCTGGAAGTGGGCCCGCCCGGCCAGTAGTTCGATGTGCCGGCCGGCGGCATCCATGTGCACCCGGATGGCGCTGTCGGCGTCGAGGGTGGCGATGGAACCATCGGCCAGGGTGATCCGGCGGATTTCGGCCTTGTCGGTGGCGTAGTCGGCCTGGCGTAGGGGGAGGAGGGCCTCCCGGGCGGGGGGGAACAGCACCACCAGGCCGCTGGCCAGCAGGATCGCCGCCGCCGCTGCCCGCGGCCGGCCGCGGCACAGGCGACGCCTGAGGGTGCCGGAGTCCACGTGGCCCATCTGGGCCCAGATCCGCTGCAGGCGCTCGAAGGCGCTGCGGTGCCTGGGGTCGGCGGACTGCCAGGCCTGGAAAGCGGCTTCCTCATCGGCGCTGAGGGGGCCGCGTCCGTGGCGGATGACCCAGCGGCCGGCTTCCTCCAGGAGCGGGTCCGGGTTCGCAGGGCTGGACATTCCGCCAGCCAGTACGGTCTGGCAGGCCAGCAGGACGCGCATCATGTGCTATTCCACGGCGCTGACCGAGATCCCCAGCAGGCGGGCGGTTTCGGCATAGCTGAGGCCGTCGAGCTTGTGCGCTACAAAAACCTCGATGCTGCGGGTGGGTTGAGCAAGGAGGACCTGCTCAAGACGTCGAATGGTATCGGCCGCCGCGACTGTGTCGAAGGTGTCCGGCGCGGCGGCATCCCCGTGCAGTGCGCCATATTGCTCGAGGGCGGCCTCTTCCCGGCGCCGCTGACGGTGCCAGTCCATGGCGATGTTGGCCGCCACCCTGAACACGTAGGCCTTGAAATTGGCCGGCGGCAGGCTTGGTCGGGCGGTATTCAGACGAAGCCAGGTGTCCTGGGCGCAGTCCCGCGCGGTCTCCCGGGAACCCGTGCGCAGGGACAGGAAATCCACGATTTCCGAGTAATGCGCGACCAGGGTTTGGGGGAGACAGGCAGGCATTGGTTTGGGCTGGAAGGCCTCTATTGATAATAATTATCATTATATTTTTAGGCTCCAGTCTTCGCAAGAGGCAACTACTGGCGTGTGTGTCCGCCATCGTGGCGCCGGGAGGCGATATTGCCCACGGTGACCAGATCGTTGCCGTATCCTCGCCGAGCATCGGCGAAGCCATATGGGTGCCGGTCGTTCAAGGGAGCAAGGATGGTGATGCTTAGTGGTGCACTGCTGGTTGTTCTGCCGACCTGGTGGGCGATGTCGGTCAGGCTCGCGGGCCTGGGGCAGGGGCGTTTGGCCTGTCAGCTCAAGGGGTTGGCCTTTGCACTGTTCCAGCTGGCGGTGATGGTCGGCCTGATTTACCTGGATGCCTGGTGGGCGGTGCTGATTTACGTGTTTCTGATGCTGGCCACCGGCAACATGGTGCTTGAGGCGGTGGCGCTGCGCCACCCGGACAGTGCCCTGGGAGCCTGGTGGCTGCGTCAGAAAACGGCGGCGGGACGTCGCGCCGGCTGAATCTGCCCGTTCTGGGCGCTGGGCCTGGCTCCAGGTCCTCAAGCTTTGCCGTTTGGGTTCGCTAATCCTGCATGGTGCTCATGAACAGGTAAGCGAGATGGCAAGCGACTCACGTTTTCAGAATCTGCGGGCTTTGCTGGTGGAGCCTTCCGCCGTGCAGGCCCGGATCATCCGCGCCGAGTGCGACGAGATCGGGCTGCATCAGGTGGAGATTGTCGGCACGGTAGCCGATGCCCTTGATGCCATGCTGCGCAGCGCGCCGGATCTGACCTTGTCGGCGCTGTATCTGCCCGACGGCACTGGCACCGAGTTGGTTAAGGCGATGCGTGCCGAAGGCCGGCTGGCCGAGGTGCCGTTTCTGCTGATTTCCAGTGAAACCCGGCCCCAGGCCCTTGAGCCGGTGCGTCAGTCCGGCGCCTGCGGCATACTCCCTAAGCCTTTCACTGCCGCCCAGCTATCCCGGGCGATCAGCCGTACCCTGGATTTGCTCGGCACCAGTAGCGCACTGGAGAACGAGTTCGATCTGGAGTCGATCCGGGTGCTACTGGTGGATGACAGCCCCAATGCCCGGCGCTTCATCCGCCGGGTGCTGGAGAACCTGGGGCTGCGCAACTTCATCGAGGCCAGCAATGGCCGGGAGGCGGCAACGCTGCTGGCCGACACGATGGTGGATCTGATCGTGACCGACTACAACATGCCGGAGATGGACGGCCGGGAGTTTGTGGAGTACGTGCGCACCCGCAGCTGGCAGCAGGAGGTGCCCATCCTGATGGTCACCAGCGAATCCAGCGAAAGCCGTCTGGCGGCGGTGCAGGAAGCGGGCGTGTCGGGCATCTGTGACAAGCCCTTCGAGCCGGCGCTGCTGCAGCAACTGCTGGCCGGCATGCTGGGCCCTACCGACGCTGCGTAAGCGCCACCGTGGCCCGGCCTGAGCCCGGGCTCAGGCCTTCACCGCCTCCAGCAGCTCCTTCACTGCCGTCACCCGCATCTTCAGATCCGGGGTGGCGAGCTTGCGCACCAGCTTGTCGGGGCCGGACATCTTCACGCTGCGGTCCTTCTGGATGAGCATGATCACCTTCACCGGGTCGATGGGGGCGTTCTGGCCGAACTGGATGCTGATCTGGCTCTCGGACGCGTCCATCTTGGCCACGCCGTAGGGCTTGACCAGCATGCGCAGGCGGTGGGTTTCGAGCAGGGTGCGGGTCTGGGCCGGCATTTCGCCGAAGCGGTCGATGAGCTCTTCCTGCAGAGCCTGAAGATCGTCCTCGCTCTCGCAGTTGGCCAGGCGTTTGTAGAGGGTCAGGCGCTCCTGCACGTCGCTGCAGTAGTCGTTGGGGAGCAGGGCGGGAGCGTGGAGGTTGATCTCGGAGACGACCTCCAGGGGCTGGCTGAGGTCGGGCTCCTTGCCTTGCTGCAGGTCGCGCACGGCGCGCTTGAGCATCTCGGTGTAGAGGCTCACCCCCACCTGCTGGATCTCGCCGGACTGGTTCTCGCCGAGCACCTCGCCGGCGCCGCGGATCTCCAGATCCTGCATGGCCAGGTAGAAGCCGGAGCCCAGCTCTTCCATCATGGTGATGGCCTCAAGGCGCTTCTGGGCCTGGGCGGTGGGTTTGGCATGGGCGTCGGTGAGCAGGTAGGCGTAGGCCTGGTGGTGCGACCGGCCGACGCGGCCGCGCAGCTGGTGGAGCTGGGCGAGGCCGAAGCGATCCGCCCGGTTGATGATGATGGTGTTGGCCGTGGGGATGTTGATGCCGGTCTCAATGATGGTCGTGCACAGCAGCAGGTTGGCCTTTTGAGTGGTGAAGTCGCGCATCACCCGCTCCAGTTCCCGCTCGGGCAGCTGGCCGTGGCCGATGACGATGCGTGCTTCGGGCAGCAGCTCCTCCAGGGATTCGCGCACGTTCTCGATGGTCTCGACCTCGTTGTGCAGGAAGTACACCTGCCCGCCGCGCTTGAACTCGCGGATCACCGCCTCGCGGATGATGCCCTTGCTGTGGCGCTGCACGAAGGTCTTGATGGCCAGGCGCTTCTGCGGCGCGGTGGCGATCACCGAGAACTCGCGCAGGCCTTCCAGGGCCAGGCCGAGGGTGCGCGGGATGGGGGTGGCGGTGAGGGTGAGGATGTCCACCTCGCTGCGCAAGGCTTTAAGGGCTTCCTTCTGGCGCACGCCAAAGCGGTGCTCCTCGTCGATGATGACCAGGCCCAGGCGCTTGAAGGTGACGTCCTTCTGCAGCAGCCGGTGGGTGCCGATGAGGATGTCCACCTTGCCCTCGCCGAGCTGCTGGATGGCCTCGGCCTGCTCCTTGGCGCTCTTGAAGCGGGACAGCTCGGCCACCTTGATGGGCCAGTCGGCAAAGCGGTCGGCGAAGGTTTGATAGTGCTGTTCGGCCAGCAGGGTGGTGGGGCACAGCACCACCACCTGCTTGCCGTCGGCCACGGCGATGAAGGCGGCGCGCAGGGCTACTTCGGTCTTGCCGAAGCCCACGTCGCCGCACACCAGGCGGTCCATGGGCTTGCCGGACTTCATGTCGGCCACCACGGCGTCGATGGCGGCCATCTGGTCGGGGGTTTCCTCAAAGCCAAAGCCGTCGGCGAAGGCTTCCAGGTCGTGCTGCTTGAAGTCGAACTGGTGGCCCTTGCGGGCGGCGCGCTGGGCATACAGGGCCAGCAGCTCGGCGGCGGTGTCGCGCACCTGCTGGGCGGCCTTCTTCTTGGCCTTCTCCCACTGGCCGGAGCCCAGGGTGTGCAGATGCACGGCCTCCGGGTCGGCGCCGGCGTAGCGGGTGATGACGTGGAGCTGGGAGACGGGCACGTAGAGCTTGTCGCCGTTGGCGTACTCCAGGTGCAGGAACTCGGTGTCACCCTCGCCCAGGTCCATGTGCACCAGGCCCATGTAGCGGCCGATGCCGTGGCTGGAGTGCACCACCGGGTCGCCCGTCTTGAGCTCCGACAGATCGCGCAGCCAGCCTTCCATGGTGGCGGCCTTGCGGCTGTCGCGGCGGGTGCGGGTACGGGCGGTGGCGGCGTAGAGCTCGGACTCGGTGACCACGGCGAAGCCGGCCTCGGGCAGCACGAAGCCGGCAGCCAGGGGGCCGCTACCCAGGGCCAGGCGCGCATCACCGGCCAGGAAGGCGCCGAAATCGGCGTTGGCGGCGGGTTTCAGGGCGTACTCGGCGAAGTATTCGGCGATGGTCTGCTGGCGCCCGGCCGATTCTGCCAGCACCAGCACCCTGCCGGAAAACCCGCTGCAGAAGGCCTTGAAACGGTGCAGCGGATCGCTGGCCTTGCGTTCGACGGCGATGTCGGGAAGGGGCTCGACCGGGCCGCCCAGGGGCGAGACGGGCAGGCTCAGGCGGATGCGCTCCTTGAGGGCGACGAAGAAGGCTTCCTCCGAGAGGAAGAGCTGCTCCGGCGGCAGGATGGGCCGGGTCTTGTCGCCACCCAGAAGCTGGTGGCGGCTGCGGGCATCCTTCCAGAAGGCTTCGATGGCACCCGGAACGTCGCGGTGCAGCAGGATCGGGGCGCTGTCGGGGAGGTAGTCGAAGAGGGTGGCCGTCTCGTCGAAGAACAGGGGCAGGTAGTACTCGATGCCCGCCGGGGCGATGCCGTTGGAGACATCCTTGTACACCATGCAGCGGGAAGGGTCGCCCTCGAAGGTCTCCCGGAAACGGCCGCGGAAGCGGGTGCGCCCGGCTTCGTCCATGGGGAATTCCCGCGCCGGCAGCAGGCGCACTTCCTTTACCGGAAAGACGGTGCGCTGGGTGTCGGGGTCGAAGGTCTTGATGCTCTCCACTTCTTCGTCGAAGAGGTCGATGCGGTAGGGCAGGGCGGCGCCCATGGGGTAGAGATCCACCAGCCCGCCACGCACGCTGTATTCGCCCGGCGACATGACCTGGGTGACGTGGGCATAGCCGGCCACGGTCATCTGCATGCGCAGGCGGTCCACGTCGAGCTTTTCGCCCTGCTTGAGGAAGAAGGTGTAGGCCGCCAGGAAAGCCGGCGGGGCCAGCCGGTAGAGCGCCGTGGAGGCGGGCACCAGGGCGATGTCGGCCTCACCACGGCTGATGGCGTAGAGCGATGAAAGCCGCTCGGAGATCAGGTCCTGGTGGGGCGAGAAGCTGTCGTAGGGCAGAGTCTCCCAGTCAGGCAGCAGGTGGGTGCGCAGGCCGGGGGCCAGCCAGGCGATCTCGTCGGAGAGGCGTTGGGCGTCGATGGGGTTGGCGGTGACCACCACCAGCATGCGCTTTCCGCCGGCCAGCCGGGCAATCGCCAGGGCGTCGCCTGACCCGGCGACGGGTGGCAGGTCGAGGCGCTGGCCGGGCTTGGCCTGGGCGAAGGCGTCAAGGGCGGGAAGAAGGGCTTGAAAGGGGCTGGAGGCGGTCATGCGCGGGCGTGCTGCGGGAGAAACAAGGGGCGGATTATAGGCGTCCGGCTCAGGCCCGGGCGACCTGGAAGGTGTCCACGACGCGGCCACTTTCGACGCCTACCGGGCTCCAGGTGGATTCGACCACGTGGGTCCAGCCGTAGCGGTCGCGGCGGATCACGGTGGAGCAGCGGGTGCCGTAGCCCGGTGCCCGGATGAAGGCGCTGGAAAGCATCCGCTCCCAGGCCAGGCTCACCCCGGTGCGGGGCAGTTCGGCATCGGCCGCGGGGCGGTCATCACGCAGGAGTTCGGCCAGGGGGGTGTCGTCGGGCAGGGCACGCAGGGCACGGGCGAGGCGTGACTTGCCCGCCAGTACCTTCGGCCATGGCGTGTCGAGGAGGTGGTTGGACAGGGCGTATAGGCCGGGCTCGAGATGCCGGGCGCTGCCGGTTTCGCTTTCGTAGATGCCGAGGCTGTCCCCGTCGCTGAGCAGCAGGTTGAAGCCGTTGTAGCGCGGGCCTTCCGCCGTCAGGCGGGCCAGGGCGGCATCGGTGGACTCGGTGCCCGCCAGAAAATCGGCTACCAGGGCGCCCCGCGAGGGGGCATCCGGACGCTGGCGGGCCGGGTCGCGGAAATTGGTGAGGCCGGCAAAGCGGCCATTGCGGCTCAGGCCGAGCCAGGTGCCGCCCGCCTCCAGATCACGGCCGGCGAAGACGCCCGGCCGATCTGCCCACCAGCCGGCTTCTGCCGTGGCGCGGGCGAAGAACTCGTCCCGGTTGGCAGCCACGACCAGCGGGTAATCCGGATGGGCGCGCCAAGCGAGCAGGATCAGGCACATGCGACGAAGCGTTCGGTGTGGCGACGTCCACCGTCTTCAAGAAAGCGCATCAGGCCGTGGCGCTCAATGGCCTGCTCCAGTGCGGCGTCGAAGGCGGGGGCATCCAGCACGTTCTCGTAGATCTCCATCCAGGTCCAGGGGTCGTCGGCCTTGCGCAGGAAGCGTCCTGCGATGCCTGTCGATGCCTGGATTTCGGCCTGGAGGTTATACAAGCCCCGGGCCAGATCGGCCTCCATGCCGATCCGGACCGGGTAGTAGATGAAGTAGTGGGAGGGGCTCAAGGTTGGGTGTGCTCAGGCGAGGGCGTAGGGCAGGGGGAGAAAGCTCACCGCAGGGCCGCCGGTGCTGCCGAGATGCACTTCGGTGGATTCGGCGCTGGATGTCTGCAGGACCACGAGAGCATCGAAACCGCCGGCCGGCGCGGGCGCCGCGATGACCACCTTGCCGGCCGACTGCTCACCGAACTCGGGGGAGAACACGTCGGTGCCGGCAACCGGCAGTTCGGTGGCATCCGTATGCACGCGGAACATGCGCTTCTTGAGCTTGCCCAGATAATGGGTGCGGGCCACGATCTCCTGGCCGGGGTAGCAGCCCTTGTTGAAGCTGACACCGCCGATCAGATCGAAGTTGAGCATCTGGGCGACAAACTCTTCCTGCACCGGCAGGGTGACGGTGGGCAGGCCCTGGCTGATGTCCAGCCAGTGCCAGGCTGCCGTGCCGGCCGGCGCAGCGCCTGCAGCCACGAACTTGCCCCACAGGGCCACGGCTTCGGAGATCGGTGCCGAGATCAGGAAGCGGGCGCCATCCAGGCGCACCACCGTTGCCACGCCGGAGGCCGTTGCCCGGGGGGCGCCCGGAATGTGCAGCCCGGCAGCCTCAAGGGCGGCGCCGGCCTGGGGGCCGGCAAGGCCGATCAGGACGCTGTCGCCGCTGTCGTCCATCAGGCGGACCTTGGAGCGCAGCACGTACATGGACAGCTTCTTGAGCATGGCCGCGTGGATGTCGGCGGACAGCGTCAGCAGGTAATCGCCTGCCTCGCGCCACAGCACGATGCTGGCCAGCATGCGCCCCTTGGGGCTGTTGAAGCTGGTCAGCTGGGCCTCGTTGGAGCCGAGCTTCTTCACGTCGTTGGAGAACAGGTTGTGCAGGAAGACGCTGGCGTCTTCACCGGTGGCGCGGATCGCACCGAGGTGCACGAGAGGAACCAGCACGGTTCCCTGGGCCGCGAGCGTCACATCCTGCCGCTCGTCGTCATTGAACTTGACGGAGTTGTCCAAAAACTTCGCGCCGTTGGCGCCGAGATGGGATTGCCAAGTTGCATTCATCAGTCGTGTCCTGTCGCAAAAACGAGTCTTGAAGCGGTTTGCGCTATTATAGGGCGTTGCCGCGCGGGGGCTGGCCAATCAATTGAAGCAAGAATCAAGCCCCTGGTTTTTGCCGGATCTTCCTCCTTTCTTCACCTCTTTCGTTCCTCCCGAAAGCGCCAAGTTCCCCGATGAAGCGCCTGTTTTTTCGTGTTTTTGTTGTTGCGCTGATGGGCGTCCTTGCTGCAGTCGCCGGCCTTGTGTGGTTTGCCCTCAGTCCGGTGGGTTTGCGACAAAGTCCGCTGGATTTCACCATCGAGCCTGGCTCCGGCATGCGTCAGGTGGCGCGCCAGCTCACGGAAGCCGGTATCGACACCTGGCCCCCGGCACTGGTGTTCCTCGCAAGGGTGACGCGCCAGGCCAACGGGATCAAGGCCGGAAGCTATGAGGTCGAGGCCGGGGTCACACCGCTGGCCTTGCTCAACATGCTGACCCGTGGTGATGTCAGTCAGGCCGAGCTGGCCCTCATCGAGGGCTGGAACTTCCGTCAGTTCCGTGCGGCCCTGGATCGCCACCCGGATCTGCGCCATGACAGCGCAGGCCTGTCCGATGGCGAGCTGCTGGCGCGCATCGGCGCCGACGCATCCCACCCTGAAGGTCAGTTCTTTCCCGACACCTATCTGTTCTCCCGCCGCAGCAGTGATCTGGAGGTGTT
>JAKLLO010000196.1 GCA_023150095.1 Zoogloea sp.
GATGGGCGACTGAAGTCGCCCCTACAGTTCCAGCCACCGGCATCCACGCTTCACTCCTGACACCAGACTCCATACATCTCACCGCCATGGAATTCTTCAAGATCCGCAAAGACATCCCCTTCATGAAGCACGCGCTGGTGTTCAACGTCATCTCGTTGATCACCTTCCTGCTCGCGGTGTTCTTCCTGGCCACCAAGGGCCTGCATTTCAGCGTCGAGTTCACCGGCGGCACCCTGATGGAAGTCAGCTACGCCGAACCCCCGGCCCTCGAAAAGCTCCGCGACGCCCTCGGCAAGGAAGGCTACCAGGACGCCCAGGTGCAGAACTTCGGCAGCGCCCGCGACGTGCTGATCCGCCTGCCCAACCGCTCCGGCGACGAGACCGCCAAGGTCAGCGAAAAGGTGATGGCCAGCCTCGCCGCCATCGACGGCCCCAAGGCCGAGCTGCGCCGCGTCGAATTCGTCGGCCCGCAGGTGGGCAAGGAACTCGCTTCCGACGGCGCCATGGCCCTGCTGCTGGTCATCAGCGGCATCGTGCTCTATCTGGCGATGCGCTTCGAATGGCGCTTCGCCGTGTCGGCCATCATCGCCAACCTCCACGACGTGATCATCATCCTGGGCTTCTTCGCGCTGTTCCAGTGGGAGTTCTCGCTGCCGGTGCTCGCCGCCACCCTCGCGGTGCTCGGCTACTCGGTGAACGAATCGGTGGTCGTGTTCGACCGGGTGCGCGAAACCTTCAAGAAGAAGCGCGGCCTCACCACCCCGCAGGTCCTCGACCACGCCATCACCAGCACCATCAGCCGTACCATCATCACCCACGGCAGCACCCAGATGATGGTCCTGTCCATGCTGCTGTTCGGCGGCGAGACCCTCTACTACTTCTCGCTGGCCCTCACCATCGGCATCTGCTTCGGCATCTACTCCTCCGTCCTCGTCGCCAGCCCGCTGGTCATGTGGCTCGGCGTGAGCCGCGAGCAGTTCATGCAGGTGAAGAAGG
Organism: Zoogloea sp.; assembly: GCA_023150095.1. Taxonomy (GTDB): domain Bacteria; phylum Pseudomonadota; class Gammaproteobacteria; order Burkholderiales; family Rhodocyclaceae; genus Zoogloea. The sequence goes on from JAKLLO010000196.1 coordinate 997, forward strand.
AAAAACAGGAAGCCGTGGTCTGATCCCCGGCACTGCACAGCATCAAGGGCTGCCCCAGGGCAGCCCTTTCTTTTTGATCCGGCAGCCCGTGCCCCCAACCGCCAACCCGCATCCCGATGCCGGAGAGACGTGACGGAATCGCCGGGAGACGTCACCAGAACACAGAGGAACACTGCCGAAAGCCCCGGGCAAAAAGCCACCGCCCAGCACCACCGTGAGCAGGAACAGCATCACGATGCTGGACAGATCCAGCACCCCGGAAAAAGGCAGCGCAGCGCCCGCAGTCAGCCCGCAAGCCCGCTACGACAGGCCGTAGTGCCAGACCGCGTGGTCCGTGGCGGGTTCGATCGGGGACGACGGAACGACAGGCATCGAGGGCATCTTCTGGCCGCTCCAGACGAGGGACACAGGAAAACCCTTGCACCGATGCCGCAAAAAATTGCGTAAAGCCGGGCACAACCGCAACGCGGCGGATGGGTGGCGCTCGCAGCCCGTGGGTTTGATTAACCCGCTTTATCCCCGGAAAACCGTGTGAAGCCTGTGGATAAGGTGTGGGGCCCGGGCTCAAGCCTCTGAAGCAAAGGGACTTTTCTCCGCTGCCTAAAAATCAGGCAGGCCGCCGGGAGCGGGCGTCTACATCGCGCCCTTCAGGCCAGCGGCCCCGTCTCCCAGTAGCCCGGGGTCTCGTAGAGACGCTTGAGGTAATCCATGAAATGCCGGACCTTGGCCGGCAGATAGCGTTGCTGGGGATAGACGGCCTGGATGTCATACGCCGGGAGCGCAAAATCGTCGAGCACCGTGACGAGCTCGCCGCGCTTCAGTTCGCCCTCGATCTCCCAGGTGGAGCGCCAGCCGATGCCGCGCCCCTGCCGGACCCAGTCGTAGAGCAGCTCGCCGTCATTGCAGTCCAGGTTGCCGCTCACCCGGACCGCCACCGGCCGACCGTCGCGCATGAATGACCAGCCGCGCTGCTGCCCGCCCTGCAGGTTGAAGGCGAGGCAGTTGTGGCCGGCGAGGTCTTCCAGTGTCTCGGGGCGGCCATGGCGGGCAAAGTAATCCGGCGTGCCGCAGACCACGCGGCGGTTGCGCCACAGCTTCACCGCCACGTAGTTGGGGTCGGTCACCTCGCCGATGCGGATCCCCATGTCGTAGCCCTCGCGCACCAGATCGACGACGCTGTCTGTGAGGTTGAACGACAGCTTGAGATCGGGGTACTGGGCCTGGAAGGCCGGGCCGTGGGGCGCCACATGACGCCGCCCGAAGGCCGCCGGCGCCGACACCACCAGGTGCCCGCGCACGCTGGCTCGGCCGGCCACGATGCCGGCTTCCAGGTCGTCGAAATCCCGCACCAGCTGGCGCGCCTGCTCGAGAAAGCGCTCGCCAAGCTCGGTGAGGTGCAGGCCCCGGGTCGAGCGGTGCATCAGCTTGACGCCGAGGCGGGATTCGAGGGCGTCGAGCCGGCGGCCCATCACCACCGGCGTGACCCGTTCGACCTGCGCGGCCGAGGCAAAGCTGCCCTTCTCGGCCACCAGGATGAAGCTGCGCAGTTCGCCATAGCGGTCCATGGGTCTCCCCCTCAGGGCGTCGGCACCCGCGCCACGTGCAGCAGGTTGGTGCTGCCGGTCTGGCCGAAGGGCAGCCCGGCCACGATGGCCACGATGTCGCCCGGCTGGGCCACGCCCAGGCGCAGCGCCGCGTCGGTGGCATGGTCGATCATCTCGGCCACCTCGCGCACGTCGTCAAAGGGCACCGGATGCAGTCCCCAGGCCAGCGCCAGCCGCCGGGCGATGGCCAGCGACGGGGTGAGCGTGAGGATAGGCGTCACCGGCCGCTCGCGGCTCACCCGCAGGGCGCTGAAGCCCGAGCTGGTGAAGGCCACCGTGGCGGCCGGTTCGAGCAGCTCGGCCACCCGGCGCAGGGCACAGCAGAGCGCGTCCTGGGTGTTGGGCTCGGCCGGGGAGTGGCCGGCCTCCAGCTCGCTGCGCCAGGCCGGGTCCTGCTCCACCTCGCCGATGATGCGGTCCATGATCGTCACCGCCTCCACCGGGTAGGCGCCGGAGGCCGATTCGGCCGACAGCATCACCGCATCGGCACCTTCATAGACGGCGGTCGCCACGTCGGAAGCCTCGGCGCGGGTGGGCACCGGCGCAGTGATCATGGATTCGAGCATCTGGGTGGCCACCACCACCGGGCGGCCGGCCTTGCGCGCGGCGCGCACGATGCGGCGCTGGAGCACCGGCACCTGCTGGGGCGGCAGCTCCACGCCCAGGTCGCCCCGGGCCACCATCACCCCGTCGGCCAGCGCGACGATGGCGTCCAGGTGCTCGATGGCAGCGGGCTTCTCGAGCTTGGCCATGATCCAGGCCTGGTCGCCGATCAGCTCGCGGGCCTCGCGGATGTCGTCCGGCCGCTGCACGAACGAGAGCGCCACCCAATCCACACCCAGCCCGAGGCCGAAGGCCAGGTCGGCACGATCTTTGGCGGTGAGGGGCGAGATCGGCAGCACCACGCCGGGCACATTGACGCCCTTGCGGTCGGACAGCGGGCCGCCCACCAGCACCGTGGTCTCGGCGTGATCGGGGCCGAAGCGGTCCACCCGCAGGCGCAGCTTGCCGTCGTCCAGCAGCAGCTCGGTGCCGACCTCCAGCGCCGCGAAGATCTCGGGGTGCGGGAGCTGGGCCCGGCGGGCGTCGCCTTCGGCGGGGTCGAGGTCCAGGCGGAAGGATGCACCCGGCTCGAGGGTGACGCGCCCGCCGGCCATGCGTCCGATGCGCAGCTTGGGGCCCTGCAGATCCATCAGCACGCCGATCGGGCGGCCGCATTCGGCCTCCACTTGGCGGATCAGCTTGAGCCGCTCGGCGTGGTCGGCGTGGCTGCCGTGGCTGAAGTTGAGGCGAAACACGTCGGCACCGGCGGCGGCCAGTGCGCGGATCTGGTCGAGGGTCGAGCTCGCCGGGCCGAGGGTGGCGAGGATGCGGGAGCGGCGTTGGCGGCGCATCATGCGACCCTCCGCTGGGCGATGGTCACGCGGAGAGCGGCCACGCCGGCGCGGGCCACCTGGGCGTCCTCGCCGGCCTTCACGCCCGAGACGCCCACGGCGCCGATCACCATGCCGTCCACGATGATCGGCTCGCCGCCTTCGAGGGGCACCACCGGCATCGCCAGCGCGGCGATGCGGCCGTTGTTCACCATCTCTTCAAATGCCTTGCTGGGCCGGCCTGAAAGCACCGAGGTGCGAGCCTTCTCGGGGGCGACGGCGGCGCTCATCAGCGGCGCGCCGTCCATGCGCTGCAACCACAGCGGATGGCCGCCGGCGTCGCAGACGGCAATGCTCACCGCCCAGCCGCAGGCGGTGGCTTCGGCTTCGGCGGCGGCCGCGACACGGCGGACGTCGTCGAGGGTCAGGGCACAGGTGTTCTTCATGGGTGTCTCCTCCTTCTGTTGTGTGCGGCTCGGGCCCGATCAGACGACCAGGACGGCCCGGAAATCATTCACGTTGGTGAGCGTGGGGCCGGTGACGAGGCTGTCGCCCAGGGCCTCGAAAAAGCCGTGCCCGTCGTTGTCGTCGAGCCGCTCGCGGGGGCGGATGCCCTGGGCCCAGGCGCGGGCCAGGGTGTCGGGCCCGACGAAGGCCCCGGCGATCTCCTCCTGCCCGTCCACGCCGTCCGTGTCGCCGGCCACCGCATGGATGCCGGGCGCGCCGTCCAGGGCCGCGGCGAGCGCCAGCAGGAACTCGACATTGCGCCCGCCCCGCCCGCTGCCGCGCACGGTGACGGTGGTCTCACCGCCCGACAGCAGTACGCAGGGCGGCGGCGCCGGGTGGCCGTACTGACGGGCCTGCAGTGCGATGCCAGCCATCACCTTGGCCACCTCGCGGGCCTCGCCCTCCAGCCGGTCGCCCAGCAGCACCGGGGTCACGCCGGCCGCGCGGGCCACTTCGGCCGCGGCCTCCAGCGCCATCCAGGGGGTGGCGACGAGTCGGGTTTCCACGCCCGCGAGGCGCGCGTCACCCGGCTTGACGGTTTCACCGCGGCCACTTTCCAGCAGCGCACGGGCGCCGGCGGGCAGGTCGATGGCGTAGCGGCGCACGATGGCGAGGGCATCCGCGCAGGTGGTCGGGTCGGCCACCGTGGGGCCGGAGGCGATGTCCATCGGGTTGTCGCCGGGCACGTCGGAGATCAGCAGATTGACGACCCGCGCCGGGTGGCAGGCTGCGGCGAGGCGCCCGCCCTTGATCGCCGAGAGGTGGCGGCGCACGCAGTTCATCTCGCTGATCGACGCGCCCGACTTGAGCAGCGCACGGTTGATCGCCTGCTTGTCGGCGAGGCTGACGCCGGGGCCAGGCAGCGGCAGCAGCGCCGAACCGCCGCCGGAGATCAGGCAGATCACCAGATCGTCGGCGGTGAGGCCTTCGACCCGCTTCAGCATGCGCGCGGCGGCTGCCTCGCCCGCCGCGTCCGGCACCGGATGGGCGGCCTCGACGATCTCGATGCACTCGCAGGGCACGGCGTAGCCGTAGCGCGTCACCACGAGGCCTTCGAGCTCGCCGGGCCAGTGGGCCTCCAGCGCCCGCGCCATGGCCGCTGACGCCTTGCCGGCGCCGATCACGATCGTGCGGCCCTTGGTCGGTGCGGGCAGGAAGCGCGGGATGCAGTGTTCGGGCTGGGCAGCGTTCACCGCGGCGGCGAACATCGCCTGCAGGAGTTCGCGGGGTGGGGTGTTCATCGGCGTGTTCCTTTCGGTTTCAGTGGTCGCCCAGATCGGTGAAGCGGATGGCCTGCGCGCCTTCCCACAGCACGCGGCGCCCCATCTCAGGCAGGCGGTCGAGCCCGTCCACGACGGTCAGAAAGTGGTTGCCGGCGAGCTGCCCCATCTTGCTGGCAAACTGGCAGCTGCCGTAGGCGAACAGGATCTCCGTCTCGGAGAAGCCGCCCGGGTACAGCAGCACGTCGCCGCGGGACGGGTGGCTGGTGTGGTTCTCGAAGCTCACGCCGGTGTCGAAGTCATCCAGCGGCACCCACACCGCCTCGCCGCTCCAGCGGGCGTGGATCACCCGGTTGGAGAACGGCAGCAGCTTGAGGAAGGCGGCGCAGGTCTTGGGCGCGGCGTCTTCCTCGAGGCGGGCGACGAAGCGCGTCGCTCCCACGTCGATGGCCAGGTGGCGCATCTCAGCGCGCCTCGGCCGCCTGGCCGATCTCGAAGTTGGCCAGCTTCTCCAGCGCCCGCACCATGGCCGAGTGATCCCAGCCTTCGCCGCCGTGGGCCGCGCAGGCGTTGAAGAGCTCCTGCGCCAGCGCGGTGCTGGGCAGCGACACGCCCAGCTGGCGGCCGGTGGTGAGGGCGAGGTTGAGGTCCTTCTGGTGCAGCGCGATGCGGAAGCCCGGCTCGAACGTGCGCTTCACCATGCGCTCGCCGTGCACCTCGAGGATGCGCGAGTTGGCAAAGCCGCCCATCAGCGCCTCGCGCACCTTGGCCGGGTTGGCGCCGGCCTTGGCGGCCAGCAGCAGCGCCTCGCCCACCGCCTCGATGGTGAGCGCGACGATGATCTGGTTGGCGACCTTGGTGATCTGCCCGTCGCCGTTGCCGCCCACGAGCGTGATGTTCTTGCCCATCAGCGCGAGGATCGGGCGGACGCGGTTGAAGGCAGCCTCGCTGCCGCCGACCATGATGGTGAGGCTGGCGGCCTTGGCGCCCACTTCGCCGCCCGAGACCGGCGCATCCAGGTATTCGCAGCCGAGTGCGTTGATGCGCCGGGCGAAGTCCTTGGTCGCCACCGGGGCGATGGAGCTCATGTCCACCACTACGTTGCCCGCCGAGAGGCCCGCCGCGACGCCCTCGGGGCTGAACAGCGCGTCCTCCACGTGGGGCGTGTCGGGCACCATGGTGATGATCACGTCGGCGCTGCGCGCCACCTCGGCGCCGCTGGCGCACACGCGGGCGCCGGCCTCGACGAGGGCCGCGGGCGTAGCGCCGCGGGTGTGGGTGTAGACGGTGTGTCCGCCGGCGATGAGGTGGCCCGCCATGG
>JAKLLO010000197.1 GCA_023150095.1 Zoogloea sp.
TCCGCTACATGCACTCCACCGGCGCTTCGGCGGACTTCATCGTGTTGTATCTGCACATGTTCCGCGGCCTGCTCTACGGTTCCTACCGCAAGCCCCGCGAGCTCATCTGGATCTTCGGCACCCTGATCTTCCTGGCGCTGATGGCTGAAGCCTTCATGGGCTACCTGCTCCCCTGGGGCCAGATGTCCTTCTGGGGCGCCCAGGTGATCGTGAACCTGTTCTCCGCGATCCCTGTCATCGGTCCCGACCTCTCCGTCGTGATCCGTGGCGACTTCGTGGTGTCCGACGCGACCCTGAACCGCTTCTTCTCCTTCCACGTCATCGCCGTGCCGCTGATCCTCATCGGCCTGGTTGCTGCCCACATCGTTGCCCTGCACGAAGTCGGCTCCAACAACCCGGATGGCGTCGAGATCAAGAAGAAGAAGGGCGCTGACGGCCACCCGCTGGATGGCATCCCCTTCCACCCGTACTACACCGTGAAGGACATCGTTGGCGTCGTCGGCTTCCTGATCGTCTTCTCCTTCATCGTGTTCTTCGCGCCTGAAGGCGGCGGCTACTTCCTGGAGTTCAACAACTTCATCCCGGCCGATCCGCTGAAGACCCCGCCGCACATCGCGCCGGTCTGGTACTTCACCCCGTTCTACTCGATCCTGCGTGCTGTTACCTACCCGCTGTTCGGTATCGACGCCAAGTTCTGGGGTGTGGTCGCCATGGGCGCCGCTGTGGTGATCATCGCCTTCCTGCCGTGGCTCGATCGCAGCCCGGTGAAGTCGATCCGTTACAAGGGCGGCCTCTTCAAGCTGATCCTGACGGTCTTCATCATCGCCTTCTTCATCCTCGGCTACCTGGGCGTGCTGCCCCCGACCCCGGGCCGCACCCTCGTGTCGCAGATCTGCTCGGTGATCTACTTCGGCTTCTTCCTGCTGATGCCGTGGTTCTCCAGGATGGACAAGTGCAAGCCTGAGCCCGATCGTGTGACCGGTTAATGAGAATGAAAGCCATGAAAAAACTTTTGACGTCTCTCCTGTTCGCACCGCTGCTCGCGCTGGCCAGCGGCCCCGAACTGCATCTGGACAAGGCTCCGGTGTCCACCGAGCCGGCCGCGCTGCAAAACGGCGCCAAGCTCTTTGTCAATTACTGCCTGAACTGCCACGGCGCCAGCTACATGCGCTACAACCGGCTGCAGGAGATCGGTTTGTCCGAACAGATGATCAAGGACAACCTGATGTTCACCGCCGACAAGATCGGCGAGCCGATGCGCATCGCGATGCAGCGTGACGAGGCCAAGGGCTGGTTCGGTGCTGCGCCTCCGGATCTGACCGTGATCGCCCGTTCCCGCGCTTCCGAGTTCGGCAGCGGCGCAGACTGGCTGTACACCTATCTGCGCGGTTTCTACCGTGACAGCGAGCGTCCGACCGGCTGGAACAACGTGGTTTTCGAGAACGTCGGCATGCCGCACGTCCTCTACGAACTGCAGGGTGAGCAGGTTGCCAAGATCGAAGAGAAGGATGACGGTCACGGCAGCAAGATCAAGGAAATCCATCTGGAGCAGGGCAAGCCTGGCACCCTGTCCAAGGAAGACTACGACAAGTCTGTTGCCGACCTCGTCTCCTTCCTGACCTGGATGGGCGAGCCGATGGCTCAGACCCGTAAGTCGATCGGTTCGATCGTCATCGCTTTCCTTGGTGTTCTCTTTGTCCTGTCCTATCTTCTGAAGAAGAACTACTGGAAGGACATTCATTAATCGGCGGGTGCATTCAAGCCGATGCAACAATCTCTTGCTGCAACTGAGCAAGACGCACCACGCGCCCGGCGCGTGGTGCGTGATTCAGAGTATCCGTGGGGTAACACAACGATGATGAATTTGTATTCCGGAACGACAGATCCTTTTAGTCACCGGTGTCGTATCGTGCTCTTTGAAAAGGGCATGGATTTCCAGGTGATTGATGTCGATCTCTTCAACAAGCCGGAAGACATCGCCGTCATCAACCCGTACAACCGGGTTCCTGTGCTGGTTGATCGTGATCTCGTGCTGTACGAGTCCAACATCATCAACGAGTACATCGACGAGCGTTTCCCGCATCCCCAGCTGATGCCGCCCGACCCGATCATGCGTGCCCGGGCCCGTCAGTTGCTGCACACCTTTGAACTTGAGCTGTTCTCCCACATCGACGCCCTCGAAAAGAATCCCAAGGGTGCCGAGAAGGAGCGTGCTCACGTTCGTGACCAGCTGACTCAGCTGGCGCCGATGTTCACCAAGCAGAAGTTCCTGCTGGGCGAAGAGTTCTCGATGCTCGACGTGGCGATCGCGCCGCTGTTGTGGCGTCTGGATCACTACGGCATCGAGCTGCCGCGTTCTGCCGCGCCGCTGATGAAGTACGCGGAGCGCATCTTCAGCCGCCAGGGCTTCATCGACGCGATGACCCCGTCGGAAAAGGTGATGCGGCGCTGATTGCCGATCCGGGGCCGCTTCTGATGTCGCGGCCCCGCTGCTTTTCTGGCGCCCGGTTCCGTCCGCCATCACGCCGTGTTCACTGAACAAGTCCCGTGACCGCCGGTCGGCGCGTCGGGGCTAAACAGGCTGGAAAGTTCGACTCATGAGTGAAATCTCCACCAAGCCTTATCTGGTTCGCGCCATCTTTCAGTGGTGCGCCGATCAGGGGCTGACGCCCTACATCTCGGTGGCTGTCGATCGGCACACGATGGTGCCGCGGCAGTTCGTCCAGGACGGCCAGATCGTGCTCAACATCAGCCCTGACGCCACCCAGAGTCTCGTGATCGGCAACGAGCTGATCGCCTTTCAGGCGCGTTTTGGCGGCATTGCGCAGAATATCTCGGTCCCCGTCGATAACGTGACGGCGATCTACGCCCGCGAAAACGGCCACGGCATGGCCTTCGAGGTGGCAGGCGTGCCCACTCACGACGACGAGCTCGAAGCCGAGACCGAATCCGCCGTGTCCGGCGAGGCGCCCGAGCTGTCTGCCACCGATGAGCGGCCCGAGCCGCCCAAGGGTGGTCGCAGCCATCTGAAGCTCGTCAAATAGGGCGGGTCAGGCGCTGCTTGATCTTGCTCAGGGAGCGGCCCGCGGTTGCGGGGCTACACTCGCTCCCTTCATCCGTATCCACCCACGCTTTGAGGTTTCCCGACATGGCTGCCATGGAATGGTCTGAAAAACTCGTCCTCGGTCTGGCGCCGATGGATCAGACCCACGTCGAGTTCGTCGACGCCTACAACCGTCTGCTCAATGTTTCGGGCGCCGAGCTGCTTGCCGAGATGGACGTGTTCATCGCCCACACCGTCGAGCACTTCGACCAGGAAAACCGCTGGATGGAGCAGATCGGCTTTCCGGCCTGCCACAAGGCAGAGCACGACCGCGTGCTGGCAGTCTGCCAGGACGTGCGCAAGCGCATGGAGCGTGGTGACGAGGCCCTCGGTCGCCAGCTGATCCGCGAGCTGCCGGTGTGGTTCGACAACCACGTGGCCACGATGGATGCTGCCTTGTCGTCGTACATCGAGTCGATCGGTTTCGATACCGAAACCGGTGAGATCCGCAATCCGCCCCAGGCCGACTGCGAGGATGGCGCGTCGTCATGCTGTACTCCGCCCGCCAGCACCCAGGGCGCTGCTCCCGCAGCAGAAGGTCAGCCGGCCTGAGTTTCGTGCTTTGCGCTGCGGCCGATGAGCATCTTCGACGTCCTTGCCGAAGAGCGCATTCGTGCCGCGCTGGCCCGGGGTGAGTTGTCAGGCTTGCCCGGCGAAGGGCAGCCCCTGGTGTTCGAGGACGACTGCCTCGTGCCGCCCGAGCAGCGGATGGCCAACAAGATCCTTCGCAACGCCGGGTATGCCCCGCCAGCCGTCGCAGACCTGAAGGAACTCCGTGCCCTCGCCGGAAGCCTGGCTGCCGTGAAGGACGCTTCGGCGGGCGCCCGGCGCATGCTTCGGATGTCCCGCCTCCTGCTCCGGCTTGAGGCCGCCGGGCTTTCCCATGTGGCATCGGCTTTGCTCAAGCGGGTCGAGAATGCGGTGGCGTCGCCGAATTTACGCTCGTCAGGCGAAATGCCCCTAAAGTAGTAGCTCCCCCCTGACGATATGTCGCTCACTCTTGATTAAATGGCAGGTGGGTGATGTCCTTCGTTCGCGTCAATAGTGGTGAAGTGGAGGTCGGCAGACCGGTTCCTTGGGCGCTGTACGACGACAGGAAGCAGCTGTTGCTCGCTCGGGGTGTCATCGTCGAGACGGAAACCCAGAAGAAGGCGTTGATGGAGCGAGGCCTGTTCCGCAAGCTCCAGATCAGCGAGAGCAAGCTCAACACCGACCCTGGTGGTGAAAAAACGAATGAGAGTTCGTTTGCGTTCGATGACGTCCGGCTCGATATCGGGGATACCCTTCAACTCCAGTCTCAAGGTGATACCGCGCAGTCGCGCTACTACGTCAAACTGATCGGCTATCTCAAGGGTAAGAGCATCATCGTGTCCACCCCCGCGGTGGATGGGAAAGTGCTGCTGATGCGCGAAGGGCAGGCCTTCGTCGTCAGGATGTTCTCGGGCAAGAGCGTGTATGCCTTCGGCACGACGGTCCATAAAGTTGCCAACGTGCCCTATCCCCACCTGCACCTGACTTATCCCAGTCAGGTGCGCGGTCTGGTGGTGCGCCGTGGTGCGCGGGCACGGGTCAACCTGATCTGCGCAGTCATCGGCGCAGATGGCCGATCTCATGCGGCCTCGCTGGTGGATTTGAGTACGGGGGGCGCGATGCTTACCGCAAAGGCGCCTGTCGGGCTGAAGGACGACAACATCTCGATCAAGTTCCGGGTCACCGTGAGCGACGTCGAGGAGTATCTCACCGTGCCGGCGGTGCTCCGATCAGTACACGCTGCCGCGGCCGCGGAAGGCGAAACGCCTCAGGTGAATCACGGCGTCCAGTTTGGCGACCTTCCCCATTCCGAACAGATCGTGCTTTCGGCTTTCGTCTATCGAGCCCTGTTCGAGGAGACGGCCGAAGTGTGAGGCAGCCGGGCTGCCACGCTCATCTGTCTTTGTCCAGCAGGAACGGGAAATCCGGCTGCGGCCGCCTGCCTGTCACGATGTCGCTGATCGCCCGGCCCGAGCCGCAAGCCAGGGTCCAGCCAAGGGTGCCATGGCCCGTGTTGAGATAGAAGTTGGTCAGGCGTGTCTGCCCGATCATCGGTACGTTGCTCGGCGTCGCGGGGCGCAGGCCGCACCAGTGCACGACCTGGCTGAGATCGGCCGCGCCGGGCAGATGGTCTTCGAGCCACTTCACGACGGCCGCGCTGCGGGCCGGGTTCGGGTCAAGGTTGTAGCCATTGAGTTCAGCCGTGCCGGCGACCCGCAGGTGATTGCCCAGCCGTGAGCACACGATGCGACGGGATTCGTCGGTCAGGCTGAGGCGTGGAGCCCGGGCCGAGTCGACAATGGGGGCGGTGATCGAGTAGCCCTTCACCGGATAGATCGGCAGGCGAATGCCGAGCGGGCGGGCGATCAGCGGGCTGTAGCTCCCGGCCGCCAGGACAACCGCGTCCGCGCGCAGCACGCCGGCTCGACGAGCGCCATCCAGCACCCTCACGCCAGTGATCCTGCCGTTGACCGTGTCGAACGACTGGAGAACGCTGTTCAGGATGAACTGCACGCCGGCGGCCTCGGCGAGCTTTGCCAGTTCGGTGCAGAACAGATGTGCGTTGCCGGTTTCGTCGTCGATGCCGTGCAGGGCGCCGGCCAGCCGCGGTCGCAGGGCCGCCAGCGCGGGCTCCAGGCTGATTGCCTCGTCGGCGTCAAGAATCCGGCCATGAATGCCGAGCTTCTCTAGTTCCTGCAACTTGGCCGGCAGGTGGGCGACCTCCCGTCGGGTTTCGAACAGGTGCAGGATGCCGCCGCTGCCGGCTTCGTACTGGATGCCCGTCGCCTCGCGTAGCGCGCGCAGTTCGTTTCGGCTGTAGACCGCCAGATTGGCGATGGCCGCGGTGTTGCGGGCGGTGCGACCGGGCAGGCATTCGCGCAGGAAGGAGAAGGCCCAGCGCCACTGGGCGGCGTCGGCCCGCCAGCGGAACAGCAGCGGGGCGTCGCTGCGGCCAAGCCAGCGCAGTACGGTGGCCGGCGCAGCCGGATTGGCCCAGGGTTCGGGGTGGCTGACCGAGATCTGCCCGCCATTGGCGAAGCTGGTTTCCATGCCCGGAGCCGGCTGCCGGTCGATGACGGTGACGCTACATCCAGCCTGGGCGAGATACCAGGCGCTCGTGACGCCGGCAAGGCCGGCGCCTATGACCAAGACTTCCATGATGACTTGCGAAGAGTGCTTCTCGAGGGGCGGTGGCCCGCTGCAAAAAATCGATCCGCAATCATAAACGACGGAAGGCCCTGATCCGGGCGATAATCTCTACTTTTACTGGTTATTCCGGAGATCCGAGTCATGCGTCGAGTCACGCTCACCCAATTCCTGATCGAGCAACAGCGCAAGGGCCTGATGGGCGCCGATCTGCGCCTGCTGATGGAAGTCGTTGCCCGGGCCGTCAAGGCCATTGCTGTCAATGTCTCCAAGGGCGCCCTCGCTGGCGTGCTTGGCGAGGCCGGCAGCGACAATGTCCAGGGTGAAGCCCAGAAGAAGCTGGATGTCATCGCCAACGACATCCTGATCCAGGCCAACGAATGGGGCGGCCACCTGGCGGCGATGGCTTCCGAAGAGGTCGAGGAGATCCGCCCGATCCCCACCGATTACCCGAAGGGTGGCTTCCTGCTGCTGTTCGATCCGCTGGATGGCTCGTCCAACATCGACGTGAACATCTCCGTCGGCACGATCTTCTCGGTGCTCCGCTGTCCGGAAGGCTGCGCGGTGGCCACCGAAGCCGACTTCATGCAGCCCGGCACGGCCCAGGTTGCGGCGGGCTATTCGGTGTATGGCCCGTCCACCCAGCTCGTCCTCACCGTGGGCGACGGCGTGCACGGCTTTACGCTGGACCGTGAGATGGGCAGCTTTGGGAGCCGCCCGTCCAGCGTTACGTGGCCGAGCTGCAGGCGGGCAAGGAAGGCCCCCGCGAGCGCGACTTCAACATGCGCTGGGTGGCCTCGATGGTGGCCGACGTGCATCGCATCCTCACCCGTGGCGGCATCTTCATGTACCCGCTCGACAGCAAGATGAAGGACAAGGGCGGCAAGCTGCGCCTGATGTACGAAGCCAACCCGATGGCGATGATCGTCGAGGCCGCCGGCGGCGCCGCGACCACCGGCCGCGAGCGCATCCTCGACATCCAGCCGAATCAGCTCCACCAGCGCGTACCGGTGGTGCTCGGCTCGAAGAACGAAGTCGAGCGCGTCACCCGCTACCACCTCGAAGGCTGATCGCCCGCAACGCAGCCCGGCACACCCCGTCCGGCCGGGCGGGGGCGGGTGCCTGCTAGAATCCGCCCCGTGCCGTTTCATGTTCTTGTCCTTCGCCTGTTTTGCGTGCTGATCGCCCTCGCGCCGGTCGGTGCGCGCTCGGCGGAAGTCGGCGTGACGCTGGTGGCGCCCGAAGAGCTGAAGTCCCTGCTCGTCAAGCATCTGGATTTCCTCGACCGCCGCGCCGATGGCGCGCTTGATGAAGGCGGGCGGGTGGCCCTGCTGCGCCGGGCCCGCAAGGCGATCGGCGACATCCTTGCGACCGAAGGGTATTTTTCGCCCGGCATCGAAGGTGAATCCGGGCTGGATGGCGCCTACCGGATCGTCGTCACGCCGGGGCCGCGCACCCGGATTTCCCGTGTCGAGATCGAGGTGACGGGTGATCTGGCTCGTGCCGAGGGTGATCGCATTCAGCGGCTGACCGCCATCAAGGCTCAATGGGGCCTGCCGGCGGGGCAGCCCTTCCGGCAGGCGGATTGGAGCGCCGCCAAGCAGCGGTTGCTCGACATCATCAGCTCCCGCGATTACGCCGCGGCAACCATCACCGACAGCGAGGCCGTGATCGATCCGGTGTCTGCCGAGGCCGTGCTGACCGTGCAGGTCGATTCCGGACCGGCCTTTCGTTTCGGTTCGCTGGAGGTCACCGGGCTGGTGGATTACGACCGGTCGCTCATCGAGCGCTATCGCCCGCCCAAGGCTGGCGAGCCCTATAGCCAGGAACGCCTGCTGCTGTTCCAGACTGCGCTCCAGAACACCAGCTACTTCGCCTCGGTGGTCGCAGACATCGATCGTCACAGCGAAACCCCCGGCGCGGCGCCTGTCCGTGTGCAGGTCATCGAAGCCAAACCGCGGCGGCTGGGATTCGGGCTGGGTGTGAGCAGCAATACCGGATATCGGGTCGAGACGAGCTACCGGGATGCCAATTTCCTTGGCGAGCCCTACAACCTCGTCAGTGGCCTGCGCATCGAGCAGCGCCGGCAACTCGGATACATGGATGTGTTCTTGCCGCCGACCCTTGACGGCTACCTCGACAGCGTCGGCGCGCTGGCCGAGCACACCAACATCGCCGGCCTGCAGACCCGCCGACAGTCGGTGGGTGTCGTTCGAACCATTCCGCGGGGAAAGATCGAGAACCGGTTTTCCCTCAACTACCAGCACGAAGTGCTGATTCCCGAAGGCAGCTTGCGCACCAGCCGGGGGGCGTTGACCGCAAACTGGTCCTGGACTCACCGGAATGTCGACAGCGTCCTCGATCCGCATCGGGGTCATGTGCTCAACGTGCAGGTTGGCGGCGCCTCCCAGGCGCTGATGTCCGATCGCAACTTTGCCCGCTTCTACGGGCGCTACCAGCGCTTCATCCCGGCCTTCGGGCGTGATGTGGTGATCGTGCGCGCAGAAGGTGGCATCACTGTCGCCCAATCCCGCGAAGGGGTTCCCCAGGATTTCCTCTTCCGCACCGGCGGGGCCCAGACAGTTCGCGGATACGCCTACCAGAGCCTCGGCGTGCAGGACGGCAACGCCACTGTCGGTGGCCGCTACCTCGCCGTGACCAGCGCCGAATACGTCCATTGGGGCTGGGGCGACTGGGGCATCGCCACTTTCGTCGATGCCGGCAACGCCAACGACGAGCGCAAGCTGTTCAAGATGAACTTCGGATACGGCGTCGGTCCGCGCTGGAAAAGTCCCGCCGGACCTATTGCCGTCGACCTGGCCTACGGGCAGAGCGACCACCGGGTGCGGCTGCAGTTTGCGGTGGCCATCGCGTTCTAGCGACTTGATGGAAAAGTGAAGATCCTGCCCCTGAAAGCATCGCTCATGACGGCGCTGAATAGTCTTGCACCACCCTGCCAGCCTGCGGACGTCAACGTGTCCGGGCTTCTGCGCGTTGTCCGCCTGCCAGCGTTGTCGATGGGCGGTGCGATTTCAGGTCGCATTGGCAAACGTCCGGGCTGGGTTTAGACTCTGCTAATATTTCCCTGCATCACCACTTGAGAGGATCACAATGAAGAAACTCGTTGCTGTTGCCGCCATCGCTGGCCTGATGGGCTCTACCGCCGCCTTCGCCGACGCCGGTGCCGATCTGGCCAAGGCCAAGAATTGTCTCGCCTGCCACGCAGTCGACAAGAAGCTTGTCGGCCCGGCATACAAGGACGTGGCTGCCAAGTACAAGGGTGACAAGTCCGCGGAAGCCAAACTGGTCGAGAAGGTCCAGAAGGGTGGCGTTGGTGCATGGGGTCAGGTTCCGATGCCTCCCAATCCCCAAGTCAGCCCGGCTGAAGCCAAGACGCTGGTGGCCTGGGTCCTCAGCCAGAAGTAAGTCGGCTGCAGGTAGACAGGTGCGGGGTGCTGAGGCGCTCCGCCAGTCATCAGGCAATAACGCCCTGTGCAAGCAGGGCGTTGCTTTTTGGGTACTGGAACACCCATTGCTGGATTGACATCACGTTGTTGGGCATGCACTCGAGGGCGTCGGGTCGGCGCATTTGCTGGATTCGCGGCGGTCGCGTGCTCGGTTGCCTAGGGGCGTACAGCAAGGGTTTTCAGGTAGATGGCGAGCTTTGCGGGTCGCAGGGGAGCGGGCACCGGGGACTGCGCTCCTGTCCGCCAGTTCCCTCCTTGTAACCCCTGCAGCGATGCTGGCTAGTCTTGTTGCGAACTTGCAACAGTCCACCCGGCGGGCGCATCCAAAAAACAACGCTGTCCTTGCCCTGGGCTTCCCTTCGCACAGACAATGCAGTCCAACTTCTCGTTAGAGAGGTGAAATTGGTCGGCCCCGCGAAAGCGGCGCGTGCCAGTCTTCAATCAAGAGGAGAATCATATGCAAAAGAAACTGATCGCTCTGGCCGTTGCTGGCCTGGCTTCCACCGGCGCCTTCGCTCAAGCTAACGTCACCGTCTACGGCGTTGCCGACGCTTCCTTCGACGTCGTCCGTACCTCCAACGCCGTCAGCGAACTGGGCAACACCACCCGTGTTTCCACCAACTCTTCCCTGATCGGTTTCAAGGGCGCTGAAGCGCTGGGCAATGGCCTGACCGCCGTGTTCCAGTACGAAAGCGGTGTCGGTTTCGACAACACCGGCGCTCTGGGCGCTACCCGTGACAGCTTCGTCGGCCTGGCTGGCGGCTTCGGTACCGTGGTTCTGGGTAACCTGACCGGCCCGACCCGCGCTCTGGGTGGTGCTGTTGACGTCAACGCCGGCGCCACCGGCATCGGCGCCAACGCTGGCCTGCTCGGTAAGCTGGGTAACAACCTGGTTAACACCACTGACACCACGACCGGTAGCTACGCTGCTGGTGGTACTTGTGCCCGCTCCTCCACCTGCACGTCGATCTTCGACACCCGTTGGAAGAACGCCATTGCCTACGTCTCCCCGACCTTCGCTGGCCTGAACGTGACCGCTGCTTACGTTGCCAACGAAAACAAGACCTTCAGCAATAACGGTTTCAGCACTCCGGCGAGCACCGGTGTTCCTGCCGTGAGCCGTGATCCGCTGAATACCAAAGGTTACGACATCGGTCTGAAGTACGCCAATGGCCCGGCCATGGCTGCTGTCACCTACAATGCCGTTTCCCTGGGCAATGAAGCCAACACCGACGTCAGCGACTTCCGTGTTGGTGGTGTTTACGACTTCGGCATGGCCTCTATCCGCGCTGTGTTCGACCGTGCTCGTGCCGACCACTTCGGCGG
>JAKLLO010000198.1 GCA_023150095.1 Zoogloea sp.
CGTGCCAAGATCGAGGCCATCCCCTTCATCGACACCTTCGACCTGCGCTACAACAACCGCATCAAGGTGCCCAAACCGACCACCCAGGCCGTGATGTTCTGCATCATGGACGTGTCGGGCTCGATGGACGAGGACAAGAAAGCCACCGCCAAGCGCTTCTTCATGCTGCTGTATCTCTTCCTCACCCGCACCTACGAGCACATCGAGGTGGTGTTCATCCGCCACCACACGGTGGCCAAGGAGGTGAACGAGGAAGATTTCTTCCACTCCCGCGAATCCGGCGGCACCGTGGTATCGAGCGCCCTGGAACTGATGAAGGACGTCCTCCACCAGCGCTACGCCAACGGCGCCTGGAACATCTACGGCGCCCAGGCCTCGGATGGCGACAACTGGGAGAACGACTCGCCCCACTGCCGCGAGCTGCTATCCAGCAGCATCCTGCCCTTCGTGCAGTACTTCGCCTACATCGAGATCACCCCGGGCGAGCCGCAGAACCTGTGGCGCGAATACGAAAAGCTGGTGGGCCACCACAGCAATTTTGCGATGCAGCACATCGAAGGCCTGCCCGACATCTACCCGGTGTTCCGCGAACTCTTCAAGAAGAAACTGGCATGAGCACAGCGACCAGAACCAAGCGCAGGAAACCCCTGCCCGCCCCAGGCGAATGGACCTTCGAGCTCATCGAGACCTACCACGCCGAGATCGACCGCGTGGCGCGCAGCTTCGGGCTCGACACCTACCCCATCCAGATCGAGGTCATCACCTCCGAGCAGATGATGGACGCCTACTCGTCCGTCGGGATGCCCGTCAATTACCACCACTGGTCTTTCGGCAAGAGCTTCCTGCAGACCGAAAAAGGCTACCGCCGCGGCCAGATGGGCCTCGCCTACGAGATCGTCATCAACTCCAACCCCTGCATCGCCTACCTCATGGAAGAGAACACCATGACGATGCAGGCCCTGGTGATCGCCCACGCCGCCTACGGCCACAACAGCTTCTTCAAGGGCAACTACCTGTTCCGGCAGTGGACCAACGCCGACGCCATCGTTGATTACCTGATCTTCGCCCGCAACTACCTCACCGAATGCGAGGAGCGCTACGGCGAAGAGGAGGTCGAACTCCTCCTCGACTCCTGCCACGCCCTGATGAACGTCGGCGTCGACCGCTACAAGCGCCCCGCCAAGCTCTCGCTGGATAAAGAGCTCACCCGCCAGCGGGAACGCGCCGAGTACCTGCAAAGCCAGGTCAATGACCTGTGGCGCACCCTGCCCACCCAGCAGTCGCGGACCCAGGCCGTGGAGGGAGCCCGGCGCTTCCCGCCGGAGCCCCAGGAAAACCTGCTTTACTTCATCGAGAAGAACGCCCCGCTCCTCGAACCCTGGCAGCGGGAGATCGTGCGCATCGTGCGCAAGATCGGCCAGTACTTCTTCCCCCAGCGCCAGACCCAGGTGATGAACGAAGGCTGGGCCACCTACTGGCACTACACCCTGCTCAACACCCTCTACGACGAAGGGCTGCTCACCGACAGCTTCATGATGGAGTTTCTCCACTCCCACACCAACGTCGTCTATCAACCCAGCTACAGCGAGCCCTGGTACCGCGGCCTCAATCCCTACGCCCTGGGCTTTGCCATGTGGCAGGACATCCGCCGCATCTGCGAAAGCCCCACCGATGAAGACCGCTACTGGTTTCCCGACATCGCCGGCAGCGACTGGCGCGAGACCTTCGACTTCGCCATGCGCAACTTCAAGGACGAGAGCTTCGTCGCCCAGTTCCTGTCGCCCAAGGTGATGCGAGACTTCCGGCTCTTCGCCATCCTCGACGACGACAAGGACAGCAAGCTCAAGATCTCCGCCATCCACGACGAGTCCGGCTACCGCCGGGTGCGTGAAATCCTCTCCGACAACTACAACCTGGGTAGCCGCGAGCCCAACCTGCAGGTCTGGAACGTCGACCTGCGCGGCGACCGCTCCC
The DNA here is from genome assembly GCA_023150095.1 of Zoogloea sp. GTDB lineage: Bacteria > Pseudomonadota > Gammaproteobacteria > Burkholderiales > Rhodocyclaceae > Zoogloea. The sequence continues at coordinate 1,975 of JAKLLO010000198.1, forward strand.
TCACCCTGCGCCATCAGATGTACCAGCGCCGCCCGCTCTCAGGCGACAACGACGAAGTCCTCAAGCACGTCGCCCGCCTGTGGGGCTTCGCCGTGAAGCTGGAAGTCGCCCAGGAAGACGGCACCGTGCACTGCATCAACGAATGCCGTCAGGACAGGCGGAAGAGCGACAGAAACTGAGCCCACCCGCTCACCCCCCAACAATCGCCCCCCGCCCATCGGCGGGGCCGATTAAAATGGCGGGATGCCCGCCCGCGACTTCCATCAGATCCTCGGAGTCGATCCCGATGCCACCCTCGCCGAAATCAAGCGCGCCTACAAGCGCCTGGCGATGCGCTGGCACCCGGATCGCAACCCCGACCCCCAGGCCCAGGACCAGTTCCGTCTTGTCCGCCAGGCCTTCGAGCGCCTCACTCAAAAACCCGAAGACGCATCGGACGACGACACCGCGCCCGAACCGTCCGCCAAGCATTCAAAACCTGCCAAGCCCAAAGGCGAAGACCGCCACCAGGAGGTTTTCGTCGATCTCCTCGACGCCGCCCGAGGTGCCACCGTCACCGTCACCGTCGAAGGCCGCGAACCCTGCAACGATTGCAACGGCACCGGCCACCGCAGCTACGGCCGCACCAGCATGTGCAGCCACTGCCACGGCAGCGGCCGGGTGCGCAGCGGCGGCGGGCTCAAGTCGTGCTCCCACTGCCACGGCAAGGGCTTCACCACCGACACCCGCTGCCCTACCTGCGAAGGCCGCGGCTGGACGCCGGCCGACCGGCAGCTGGCCGTCACCGTCCCGCCCGCCATGCTGCCCGGCGAAGAGCTGCGCATCGGCGGCCAGGGCGGCCCCGCCCCCGACAACGGCGAGCCGGGCGATCTGTACCTCACCCTGTGCACCCACCCGCACCCGCTGTTCCGCCTCGACGGACACGACATCCACGTCACGGTGCCGGTGAGCGTGTTCCGCGTGCTGGCCGGCGGCAGCATCGACGTGCCGACCCTCGACGGCGTGCGCGAAGTGCTGCTCCCCGAAGCCGCCACCAGCCCCGAAATCCGCGTGGCCGGCGCCGGCTTTCCCGGCCGCGGGCGCCGCAAACCCGGCGACCTGCGCGTGCACCTCGACACCCAGCAGCTCCAGTTCCTCGGCAAGGAACAAAAAGCCATGCTCGAAATGGCCGAGCAGATGCTCCAGAACAACCTCAAGGCCCAGAGCCCGGTGCTGGCCCGCTGGAACGCGGTGGTCGACACCTACCGCTGACCTGCCCTCGCCCCACCGCAACACCCACAACTAGACGGCAAAAATTGCCGCTTCCGGCCCAGCGCCAACCCAAGCAGAGATTCCATGTCCCGCAAAAAGCCCGAACTCCTCGCTCCCGCCGGCTCGCTGGCGATGCTCGACACCGCCTTCGCCTTCGGCGCCGACGCCATCTACGCCGGCCAGCCGCGCTACTCGCTGCGGGTGCGCAACAACGATTTCGGCGACCTGCCCGTCCTCGCCGACGGCATCAGCCGCGCCCACAGCCAGGGCAAGCACTTCTACGTGGTCGCCAACATCTATCCCCACGGCGCCAAGATCAAGACCTTCATCAAGGACATCGCCCCGGTCATCGCCCTCAAGCCCGACGCGCTGATCATGTCCGATCCGGGTCTGATCCTGATGGTCCGCGAGAACTTTCCCGAGATGCCCATCCACCTGTCGGTGCAGTCCAACACGGTCAATGCCGCCGCAGTGCGCTTCTGGAAGATGGCCGGCATCTCGCGGGTGATCCTCTCGCGCGAGCTCTCCATCGACGAGATCGCCAGCATCCGCCAGGACTGCCCCGACACCGAGCTCGAAGTCTTCATCCACGGCGCGCTGTGCATCGCGTACTCGGGCCGCTGCCTGCTGTCCGGCTACTTCAACCATCGCGACCCGAACCAGGGCACCTGCACCAACTCCTGCCGCTGGGATTTCAAGACCCACGAAGCCGGGACCAACAGCACCGGCGACGTCTATCTGCTCGAAGAACCGCAAAAGCGCGCCGGCGACTACATGCCCATCGAAGAGGACGAGCACGGCACCTACATCCTCAACTCCAAGGATCTGCGCGCCATCGAGCACGTCCAGCGGCTCACCGAGATCGGCATCGACTCCTTCAAGATCGAAGGCCGCACCAAGAGCCCCTACTACGTCGCCCGCACCAGCCAGGCCTACCGCCAGGCCATCGACGACGCCTTCGCCGGCCGCAGCCTCGACCCGGCGCTGCTGGGCCAGCTCGAAGGCCTCGCCAACCGGGGCTACACCGACGGCTTCTACCAGCGCCACACGCCCCACGAGATGCAGAACTACCTGCGCGGCCACTCCGAATCCAACCGCAGCCTGTATGTGGGCGATGTGGTGGGCTACGACGCCGAGCGCGGCCTCGCCGAAATCGCCTCGAAGAACGCGTTTTCGGTGGGCGACCGGCTCGAGCTGATCCACCCCTCCGGCAACGCCGAAATCCGCGTCGAACGCCTGATCGACGCCGCCGGCGAGCCCGTCGAACGGGTGCCCGGCAGCGATCACCGGGTCTGGCTGCCGCTGCCGCCGGGCTGCGTCGGCGCCTTTGTCGCGCGATTTTTATAAATCTTGCTCGATTTCTTGCCTAAGGCGCTGAAGTAGTTCAGAATGCTGTGTTTTCCGGGTGGCCAAATTCACCACCCACGTGTACTTCCCAAAGGACCAAGCGATGAAAGCCGATACCCACCCGAATTACAAAGAAGTGCAAGTGACTTGCTCCTGCGGCAACACTTTCACCACCCGCTCCACCATGGGCAAGCCCCAGTACCACGTGGAAGTGTGCTCTGCCTGCCACCCGTTCTACACCGGCAAGCAGAAGATCGTCGACACCGCGGGTCGCGTCGAGCGCTTCCGTCAGAAGTACGGTTCCGTGCAGCGCCTGGGCTAATATTCGCCCAACGCCGGCATCGTCCGAAAAAGGCAGCCGAGGCTGCCTTTTTTATTGCCGGTTGCACACCCCACCGCCCTCAGATCGAGCACCCATGCCCCACGACGCCCCCCGCCTTTCCCTGCCGGCGCCGGTCACCGGCTGGCCTCTGGCCGTGCTCATCGCCGTCTACCTGCTGGTAGGCACCACCGGGCACCTGCCGTGGCGGGGTGACGATCTCACCTATCTCGGCCCGATCCACGCCATCCTCACCCGCGGCAGCTGGCTGATGCCAGAGATCGCCGGTGAAGCTTTATTCGATTTCCCGCCGCTCTACTACTGGGCCGGCGCAATCCTGGCCAAGCTCCTCGGCGGCCTGCTGCCGATCCACGACGCAGCCCGTCTCGCCAGCAGCCTGTTCACTGCTGCCTTCCTGTACTGGACAGGCGTCGCCGCCCGCCGCCTGTATGGCGAAACCGCCTTCGCGCCGGCGATCCTGCTGGCGCTCGGTGCGGTCGGCCTCGTCGTCCACGCCCACGAAACCCAGCCCATCCTCGCCCAGATCGCCGGCATGGCCCTGTGTTACGCGGGCCTAGGCCAGCTTGCGGAACGGCCGATCCGGGGCGGGCTCCAGGCCGGCTTTGGCAGCGGCCTCGCCTTTCTCGCCGGCGGCCTGCCCGGCGCGGTGCTCACCATTCCGGTGCTGCTGGTCGCCCCGATGCTGTGCCCCAGCTGCCGCAACCGCGCGGTTGGCGCCGGTATCGCCCTTGGCCTCGTCACCGCCTGCGCCATTGCCGGTGCTTGGCTGGGTGCGGTCGCCCTGACCACCCCCGATGTCCTCGCCGCCTGGTGGGACAACGAGCTCACCACCAACACGCCCCACGCCTACCACCTGGGTGATTTCGGCAAGCTGCTCCAGCTGGCCGGCTGGTTTGCCTGGCCCCTGTGGCCGATCGCCGGCTGGGCCGTGTGGCGCAACCGTCACACCCTTGCCACCCCGCCGCTCGCTCTGCCGCTGATGGCGAGCCTGCTGGCGATTCTGCTCGTCGCCACCACCGGTAACCTGCGCCCGGCCAACATGCTGCCGGTGCTGCCACCGCTGGCCCTGCTTGCGGCGCTGGGCGTAGCGAGCCTGCGCCGAGGCGCCGCCAACGCCTTCGACTGGTTCGGCATCATGGCCTTCGCATTCTTCGCCCTGCTTGTCTGGGCAGGATGGAGCGCCCTGCATTTCGGCTGGCCGCCGGGCCTCGCCCGTTCAGTCGCCAAAATGGCCCCGGATTTTCCCCGTGAGAGCCTGGTCGGCGGAACGCTGATCGGCGTGGTCATCAGCATTGCGCTGTTGGTGATGCCGCTGTTCGTGCGCCGGACGCCCGCCCGCGGCACCACCAACTGGGCGTTCGGCATCACGCTGTTGTGGTGTCTTGCCGTCATCCTGTGGCAACCCTGGTTCGCTTACACAAAAAACTACCAACCGGTTGCCGCAGAGCTGAAAGCGGCGCTCGTCAACCAGCCCGCCAACTGCATCGCCCGCCGTGGCCTGGGCGACACCCAGCGCGCGGCCCTCGACTACTTCGCAGGAATTCGCACGCAGCCCAATGCCAGCGGTGCCGAATGCACGCTGCTGCTCACCTACGCCACGAGCAGCCAGGCCAAGAAAGTCCGCGGCGAAGGCACCCTGATCTGGGAGCGCCGCCTGGGTGGTGGCCGCAAGGCCGAAACCTTCAGACTCTACAACCGTGACTGAACACGCTGATTTCCAGCTCCACGAAAGCCGCGCCGCCCGAGCCCTGCAGGGCCACAGCGACGCCGTCGGCGACACCAGCATGCGCGAGCTCTTCTCACGCGATGCCGCTCGCTTCGAGCGCTTCTCGTGCACGGCCGACGGCCTGCTGCTCGACTACTCCAAACAGCGCATCACGCCGGCCGTGATGGCCGAGCTGCTCGCCCTCGCTGACGAAGCCCGGCTCAAGGACGGCATCGCCGCCATGCTTGCCGGCGAGCCAGTCAAC
>JAKLLO010000199.1 GCA_023150095.1 Zoogloea sp.
TCCGCGGATTTTCATTTTCAGCTAACCCTTTCCGGAACGGGTTTGGTCTTGTCCATCTTCGAGTACACCGGCATCAGCAGGAAGAACGCGAAATAGATCACCGAACAGATTTGCGACACCAGGGTACGGCCCGGGGTGGGGGGCAGCACGCCAAGGTAGCCGAGGATGAAGAAGGAGATGACGAAGACCGTCAGGATGATCTTGAACAGGCCGCCCTTGTAACGGATCGACTTGACCGGGCTGCGATCGAGCCAGGGCAGGAAGGCGATGATCACCACCGCGGCGCCCATGGCGACGACGCCCCAGAACTTCGCATCGATGCCGAACAGCGGGTAGGTGACCGCACGCAGGATCGAGTAGAACGGCGTGAAGTACCACACCGGCGCAATGTGCGGCGGGGTCTTCAGCGGGTCGGCCGGGATGAAGTTGTTGAACTCCAGGAAGTAGCCGCCGCCTTCAGGCGCGAAGAACACGATGAAGGAGAAGACGATCAGGAAACCGACCACGCCCACGATGTCCTTGACGGTGTAGTAGGGGTGGAAGGGGATGCCGTCCAGCGGAATGCCGCGAGCGTCCTTCTTCTTCTTGATCTCGACGCCATCCGGGTTGTTGGAGCCGACTTCGTGCAGCGCGACGATGTGGGCGGCAACCAGGCCGATGAGAATCAGCGGCACGGCGATGACGTGGAAGGAGAAGAAGCGGTTGAGGGTCGCGTCGGACACCACGAAGTCGCCACGGATCACGACGGAGAGGTCGGGACCGATGACGGGGATCGCGGAGAACAGGTTGACGATCACCTGGGCGCCCCAGAAGGACATCTGGCCCCACGGCAGCAGGTAGCCCATGAAGGCCTCGGCCATCAGCGCCAGGAAGATCAGGGTGCCGAAGATCCAGATGAGTTCGCGGGGCTTGCGGTAGGAACCGTAGAGCAGACCGCGGAACATGTGCAGGTACACCACGATGAAGAACGCCGAAGCGCCGGTGGAGTGCATGTAGCGGATGATCCAGCCGCCCGGCACGTCGCGCATGATGTACTCGACGGAGGCGAAGGCCACCGGCACGCCGGAAGCGTTCAGGGAGGCGTCCGGCTTGTAGTGGTCGTCATCGTTTATGCCTTTCCGTCTTCGCCGATGATGATCTTGGCGTCGCTCAGATACTTGTGCGGCGGGATCTCGAGGTTGTCAGGCGCCGGCTTGCTCTTGTAAACCCGGCCGGCCATGTCGAAGGTCGAACCGTGACAGGGGCACAGGAAACCGCCGGGCCAGTCGGCCGCGACGCCGCTTTCGGCGCCGGTCTTGAACTTATCGGACGGCGAGCAGCCCAAGTGCGTACAGATACCGACCGCCACCAGGATTTCCGGCTTGATGGAACGGGTTTCGTTCTGGGCATAAGCCGGCTGCATCGGCTTCTCGGATTTCGGATCGCTGACCTCGCTATCGGTCTTCTTAAGCGAATCCAGCATCTCCTTGGTCCGGTTGATGATCCAGACCGGCTTGCCGCGCCACTCGACGGTCATCATCTGACCGGGCTGCAGCTTGCTGATATCCACCTCAACCGGAGCACCGGCTGCCTTGGCTCGTTCGGACGGCGTCAGGCTCGCGACAAACGGTACGGCGGCGGCTACTGCGCCCACGCCCCCCGCAGCCGACGTCACCAGCAACAGCTGGCGCCGACCCGCATCCACTTTTTGATCCACGCTCATGGCCCACTAACCTCAATAAAAGAGACTTCGAAGATCGCAATACGGAAAACCTGCGGAGTATAGCGAAATACCCGACCTAAAAAAAGGGCCCGCCTGCTAAACCCGCGCCAGCATTGGAGATTATTCGGGTTTCGGGGCTAGCCGGAAGGCATCTGGAGCGCCGTTCCCGGGCCGCCTGGCACAATTTTTTCGGCGATGCAGCAAGGGCTTGGAGGCCGCCGAGGCATAATCGCGGCCGCCCCCAGTTGCTGCCGGAACGAATTTTCATGCCCGCCCTGCTCCACCGACTCGTCCGACGCGTCGTCGTCACCGCCCTGCTCGGCGGCGCCCTGCCGGCCCTTGCAGACGCCTGGCCCGCGGCGCTCGACGCCAGCCTTGCACGGGCCGGCATTCCCCGCAGCGCCGCCGCGGTGCTGGTTCAGGACGTGGACGCCACGCCGCCGGTCATCGCCCAGCGCATCCAGGATCCGATGAACCCGGCCTCGGTGATGAAGCTGGTGACGAGCTACGCGGCCCTCGACCGCCTCGGACCGGCCTTCAGCTGGAAGACCCGCTTCACCACCCGCGCCGACATCCGCCAGCAGACGCTCCACGGCGACCTCCACATCACCGGCGGCGGCGACCCGCGCCTGTCCCGCGAGCGCCTCTGGCTGGCCCTGCGCGACCTCCGCGCCCAGGGCGTGCGGCGCATCGACGGCGACGTGATCACCGACCGCAGCTTCTTCCGCCTGCCGCCCCATGATCCCGGCATCTTCGACCAGCGCCCGCTGCGCCCCTACAACGCCGGTGCCGATGCGCTCTCCATCGACTACGGGGCGATCCGCCTGCGCGTTCAGCCCACCGCCGGTGGTGCCGGGGTGGGCAGCGAGCCCCTGCCCGCCGGCCTCGCCATCGACAACCGGATCCGCCGCGGCCAGGCCGGCGCTTGCGGCGACCCGACCAATTACCTGGTAGCCACCAAGGCCGAAGTCGCCAGCGGCATCCGCCTCACGCTGGAAGGCGCGCTGCCCCAGGGCTGCACCGAGGCCTTCGACTGGAACCTCGCGCCGCTGCCGCCGGACCGCCTCTTCGAGGGCATGCTCCGGGCGATCTGGAAGGAGCTCGGCGGCGAGATCGGCGGGCGCTTCCGTGAAGGGCGCACGTCGCCCGACGCGCGCCTGCTCGTCGAGACGGTCTCGCCGGCCCTGCCGGAAGTGCTGCGGGACATGAACAAGTGGTCGAACAACGTGATCGCCCGGGAGGTGCTCGCCACCCTCGGCGCGGTGAGCGAGCCGGGTGAGGATTCGGTGGCCGCAGGCGCGCGGGCGGCCCAGCGCAGCCTGGCCAGCAACGGCATCCCGACCGCCGGGCTGGTGATCGAGAACGGCGCGGGTCTGTCGCGGAACGAGCGGGTCACCGCCACCACGCTCGGCCAGATGCTGCAGTCGGCGTGGCGCAGCCGGACGATGCCGGAGCTGATCTCGTCGCTCCCGGTGGCCGGCATCGACGGCACCGCGCGCAAACGGCTGGCCGGCAGCCCGGCGGCGGGCTCGGCCCACATCAAGACAGGCACCCTCGACGGCGTGCGCAGCATCGCCGGCTACGTGCTCGCCAACAGCGGCCGCCGTTACGTGGTGGTGCTGATGATCAACCACCCCAACGCCGGTGCGGCGCGGGAGGTGCAGGACGCGCTGATGGAGTGGGTCGCCGGCCTCTGATCAACCCTGATAGGCGTAGCGCCGCAGGGCGTCGAAGGGGATGACCTCCAGCGCCGCCATGTGGGTGGATTCGAGGACCACCGGCGGCGCCATCCCGGCTTCCCAGGCCTCGCGCCAGCGCAGGGCGCACAGGCACCAGCGGTCGCCGGGCTTGAGGCCGACGAAGCGGAACTCGGGCCGCGGCGTGGAGAGATCATTGCCGCGCATCCTGCTGAAGGCCAGGAACTCGGCCGTCACCTTGACGCACACGTGGTGGCGACCGATGTCGTTGGGGTCGGCCTCGCAGCAGCCGGTGCGCATCCAGCCGGTGAGGGGCGCGTAGCTGCAGGCGAGCAACGGCCCGCCGAGCACGTTGAGGGCGTCGCTGGGAGGAAGGTCGCTCAATCCGGGTACCCCTGCGGGTTGCTGCTCTGCCAGCGCCAGGCGTCGGCGCACATCTCGTCGATGCCACGGGTGGCTTTCCAGCCGAGTTCCTGCTCGGCCAGCGTGGGCTCGGCGTAGCACTGCGCCACGTCACCAGGGCGCCGGGCGACGATCTCGTAGGGCACCGGACGACCGCTGGCCTTCTCGAAGGCCTTGATCACGTCGATCACGCTGTAACCTGCGCCGGTGCCGAGATTGACGGTGAGCACACCCGGCCGCTCGGCCAGACGCCGCACCGCCGCCACGTGGCCAACCGCCAGATCCACCACGTGGATGTAATCGCGCACGCCGGTGCCATCGGGCGTCGGGTAGTCGCCACCGAACACCCGCAACTGCGGCAGGCGGCCAACGGCCACCTGGCTCACGTAGGGCATCAGGTTGTTGGGCAGGCCGTTGGGGTCTTCGCCGATGCGGCCGCTGGCGTGGGCGCCCACCGGGTTGAAGTAGCGCAGCAGCGCCACCCGCCACTCCGGGTCGGCGGCGGCGAGGTCGGACAGCACGAACTCCATCATCCACTTGGTGCGGCCGTAGGGATTGGTCGGGCCGGTGGGGAAGTCCTCGCGGATCGGCACGCTGGCCGGATCGCCGTACACCGTGGCGGACGAGCTGAACACCAGCGACTTGACGCCCGCCTCGGCCATCACTTCGGCCAGGGCGACCGTGCCGGCGATGTTGTTGTCGTAGTACATCAGCGGCTTGGCGACGGATTCGCCCACCGCTTTGAGGGCCGCAAAGTGGATCACCGATTCGATGACGTGGGCGGCGAAGATCTCGCGCAGCGCCGCCTTGTCGCGGATGTCGGCGCGGTGGAAGGCCGCCAGCTTGCGCCCGGCGATCTCCTCGACGCGGCGCAGGGCCTCGGGCTTGCTGTTGCTGAAGTTGTCCACCACGACCACGTCGTAGCCGGCCGCGAGGAGTTCGACACAGGTGTGGGAGCCGATGTAGCCGGCGCCGCCGGTCACGAGGATGGTAGCCATTGAATCAGTCGCAATGATGAGTGATCGGGAATGCCAGGATGATACCGCGGCAACGCCGTCGGCCGACCGACGGGAAAGCGTTCAGACCGCGCCTTTTTCACGCAGGGCTACAATTTCCTGCGGGGCGTAGCCGAGCCCGGCGAGGATCTCGTCGGTATGTTCGCCGAGCTTCGGCCCGAGCCATTCGGTGCTGCCCGGCGTATCCGAGAGCTTGGGCACGATGCCCGGGATCTTCATGGGCTGGCCGCCGGGCAGATTGACCTGCTCGAACATGCCGCGGGCGATGAACTGGGCGTCCTTGAACATGTCGGCCACCGACAGCACCGCGCTGGCCGGCACCTGGGCGGCCTCCATCGCGGCGAGCACCGCGTCGCCATCGTGCTCACGCACCCAGGCGTCGATGGCGGCGTAGAGCTCGTCGGCGCGGGCGTCGCGGCCGGCGTTGTTGCCAAGGCTCGCGTCGTCGGCCAGATCAGGGCGACCAATGGCGTTCATCAGCCGCTTGAAGATCGCGTCGCCGTTGCCGCCGATGATGATGTGGCGGCCATCGCGGGTGGTATGGGTGTTGGACGGGGTGATGCCCGGCATCACGTTGCCGGTGCGCTCGCGCACGAAGCCGGCCACGTCGAACTCCGGCACCATGCTCTCCATCATCGCAAAAACCGCCTCGTAGAGCGCCACATCCACCACCTGCCCGGCGCCGCCGTTCACCTCACGGTGACGCAGCGCCATCAGCGCGCCAATGGCGGCCCACAGGGCGGCGATCGAATCGCCGATGGAGATGCCGGTGCGCACCGGCGGACGATCCGGAAAGCCGGTGATGTAGCGCAGCCCACCCATGGATTCGCCGATGGCGCCAAAGCCGGGGCGATCCTTGTACGGCCCGGTCTGGCCGAAGCCCGACAGGCGCACCATCACCAGGCCCGGGTTGGCGGCCGAGAGTACATCCCAGCCCAGGCCGAGCTTTTCGAGCACGCCAGGGCGGAAGTTCTCGACCACGATGTCCGCCTCGGCGGCCAGTTTGCGCACCGCGGCGAGGCCGTCAGGGTCCTTGAGGTTGGCGGTGAAGGAGCGTTTGTTGCGCGCCTGCACCGACCACCACAGGGACGTGCCCTCGTGCAGCTTGCGCCACTGGCGCAGCGGGTCGCCGCCATCGGGCGATTCGACCTTGATCACCTCGGCGCCGAACTCGGCCAGGATGCGGGTGCAGAACGGGCCGGCGATCAGCGTGCCGAGCTCCAGCACCTTGACGCCGGCGAGGGGTTTGGCCGGTTGGACCATCGTGGGACTCCCGAAGGGGGCGAAATCAGAGGGCGCGGCGTTCGACCAGCGCCTGGGCAATGGTGCCGGTGTCGATGTGCTCCAGCTCGCCCCCCACCGGAATGCCCCGGGCGATGCGGCTCACCTTGATGCCGCGGCTGCGCAGCAGCTCGGAGATCATGTGGGCGGTGGCTTCGCCCTCGTTGGTGAAGTTGGTGGCGAGGATCACTTCCTGCACCACACCATCGCAGGCGCGGTGGAGGAACTTCTCCAGCCCCAGCTCCCGAGGGCCGATGCCGTCGAGGGGCGACAGCCGCCCCATCAGCACGTAGTACAGGCCGTGGAAGCTGTGGGTCTGCTCCATCATCGCCAGATCGGCCGGCATCTCGACGACGCACAGCTGGGTGGCGTCACGCTGCGGGTTGGCGCAGCGGGCGCAGATCTCGTCTTCGCAGAAGGTGTTGCAGCGGGCGCAGTGGCGCAGTACCTCGAGGGCATGCCCGAGGGCGGTGGCCAGCCGCGCCGCGCCGCGCTGGTCGCGCTGCAGCAGGTGGTAGGCCATCCGCTGGGCAGACTTGGGCCCCACGCCCGGCAGGCAGCGCAGGGCTTCGATGAGGGCGTCGAGGCTGGAGGGTGCGCTCACGGCCGGTCAGAAAGGCATCTTGAAGCCCGGCGGAAGGTTGAGGCCCGCGGTGAAGCCGGACATCTTTTCCTGGGTGGTGGTTTCCACGCGGCGCACGGCGTCGTTCACCGCAGCGGCCAGCAGGTCTTCGAGCATTTCCTTGTCGTCCATCACCGACGGGTCGATGCTCACCCGGCGAACGTCGTACTTGCAGGTCATCTGGACCTTGACCATGCCGGCGCCGGACTGGCCTTCGACCTCGATGCCGCCGAGGCTGTCCTGCATCTTCTTCATGTTTTCCTGCATTTGCTGGGCCTGTTTCATCAGGCCGGCGATGCCGCCTTTCATCATGGTGACTTCTCCAGAGAGTTGGGTTCAGAGGGGTTTGACCGACGCTTCCTCGAGCGTCGCGTCGAATCGTTCGATCAGTTCGCGAACAAAAGGATCCTGCTCCAGCGCCGCCACCGCGGCCGCATGGCGCTCGGCCTTCTCGGCCTGGTTGCGCTGGGCGGGTGTTTCGGTGGCGATCTCGCCGACCTCGATGACCACCCGCATGGGGCGGCCGAGATGGGCGCTCAGCGCGTCCTGCAGTTTTTCGGCGCCGCCCTTGTTGATCTGCAGCAGGTGGCGATGGGTGTGGGACAGCCGCAGCTTGAAGGTGTCGTCGGCCGTGCCCAGCAGCTCGCAGTGCTGGGCGAGCTCGCGATTGAGGCCGCCAAGACCCAGCTCGTTGAGGAGGCCGTGCCAATCGACGCTGCCGGACATCGCCGGCGCCGGACGGGCTGCGGGCGGGGCTGGCCTGGCGGGCTCGGGCTCAGGTTCTGGCTGGCGGATCGCGGTGGGCTCGGGCTCCGGGGCGACGGCGACCGGCGGCGCTTCTCGGGGCGGCGCCGGCTGGGGCACGGGGCGCGCCGGGGCGATCTCGTGGGCTTCCGGGGGGAGATCCTCCCAGGGCGGCACGCTGCTGCCGTAATCCGGGCCGCTGGATTCGACGGGCTTGGCGACTTCTGCCGGCTTGGCGGGCTCAGGGGCACGAACCGGCGCTGGCTGCGGCACCTCGGCGCGGACGGGCGGCGGCTCGGGCGCACGCTCGGGTTCCGGCGCCGGAGCGGGCGCCAGCGCAGCAGCAGGCGGCTCGACCGGCGCGGCGACCG